>JACMNW010000271.1 GCA_014378345.1 Pseudorhodobacter sp.
CTGATCATCACGCCAACGCATGTTTTGGCCGTGGATTATAAATCCAACCGCACCATTCCGGTCAATGCCGCCGCCGTGCCTGAAGGCCTGTTGCGGCAAATGGGGGCCTATGCCCATGCGCTTTCGCAGATATACCCCGGCCATCAAATCGACACCGCGATTCTATGGACAGCCGTGCCCCAACTGATGCCCCTTGATCGCGATATCGTGAGGGATGCCCTGACCCGTGCCACCATCCCTTGACGTTTCGGCCCAGCATCCTTAGTTTTCATGCTTGTCATTCATCCATAGGGATTACGATCATGGCCACCATCGCCGTCACCGATGCCACCTTCGACGCCGAGGTTCGCAAATCCAGCGTGCCGGTTATCGTCGATTTTTGGGCCGAATGGTGTGGCCCGTGCCGCCAGATCGGCCCTGCGCTGGAAGAGCTGTCTGCCGAATATGCAGGCAAGATCAAAATCGTGAAAATCAACGTGGATGAAAACCCCGATAGCCCGGCCATGCTTGGCGTGCGCGGGATTCCTGCGTTGTTCATGTTCAAGAACGGCGAAGTTGTTTCCAACAAAGTCGGCGCTGCACCCAAGGCAGCCCTCGCGACCTGGATCGCAACTGCAATCTAAATTGTGGTTCGGGGATTGAAAAGGCGGCCTTCGGGCCGCCTTTTTCATGGTATCCAGCCATGCCTGCGCAACCGCGCCCGTATCTGATCTTCTGCCTCCGGCGCGCCAGCATTGATCGTGTTCAACTTGAAGAACCAATAGAGGTAGGCCGCAAAATCAGGCAGATCGGGTTTGGCGGCGGCAAAAGCAGCCTCCAGCCCAAGCTTCGGCACTGACCCTGCAATATGATGAAAATCAACTTCCGCAAACAGCACGGCAGGTTTGCCAAGCAGAAAGCCATTTATCGCCAGCCCTGAGTTTTGCGTCACCACATAATTGCAGCCCCGCAACAAGGCGAGTGCATCGCCCCGCACCACGCGAAAGCGGGGATGCCGCTGTTCCAATTCCGCCAGCGCCGCGAGATCGGCAGCATCGTAGTTTTCCTTCGGATGCAGCGTGGCCTGAATTGGCAAATGCCGTTCCTGCGATAGAGTGGCCTCGATCATGGCGACCGGGCTCATGGATTGAAACGACCGATGCTGCAAAAGCCGCCCTTGCAGCGGCATGAAAACGTAATCGCCTTGTCGGATATCGCCCGGTCCCAAAACCCGGTTGCACAGGCGGTTTCGAAACATTTGCGCCTTGTCAGGGTCGATATCTTCCCGATTAAACACGGCTCTGGCCACGTCAAACGCCCAACGCGCCGCCGTTGCCTCGATCTGCCAAAATGGATAGTGATAGGCCCGGCGAAGGGTCAGGCCGTTGGGCGTAACCGGGTCTAGCATGTGAAACATCGCACGCCCTTTGTGCGCTGCGGCCTTATCAAGTTCTGCTGCGTCTTGCCTGTGTAGCACCAGCCTGCACCCGGTGGGTGCGACGGCTGCTGCGATGCGGTTGATGATATTTACCTCGCCCGCTGCTGCATCTTGCTGCATCGGGTCTGGAAGGTACACATGGATGACATCTGCCTTTGACATCGCACTATGATTTCTGACCGCCAAAGAACTTTCAATGCCTCCGGCGGGGATATTTTTGCCAAAATGAAAGGGCAAGACGGCACAGCTTGTACGATCCACGCCCTGCGGCCATATAGGGGGCAGATGCGGAGGCTAAGATGACCACAGAAAAATTTCCGGGCTGGCACGGCACCACAATTCTGGCAGTGCGGCGTGGCGGCGAGGTGGTGGTTGCGGGCGACGGGCAGGTGAGCCTTGGCCAAACCGTCATAAAAGGCACCGCCCGCAAAGTGCGCCGCCTGTCGCCTGCTGGCCATGATGTGGTGGCAGGTTTCGCAGGCTCTACCGCTGATGCCTTCACCCTACTGGAACGACTGGAAAAAAAGCTGGAAGCGATGCCGGGACAGTTGGCCCGCGCGAGCGTTGAGCTGGCAAAAGACTGGCGCATGGATAAATACCTGCGCAATCTGGAAGCCATGCTGATCGTCACCGATGGTGCAGATTTGTTCATGATCACCGGGGCTGGCGATGTGTTGGAACCTGAACATGACGTCGCTGCCATCGGGTCTGGCGGCAATTATGCCCTTGCCGCCGCGCGCGGGTTGATGACCACCGACCTGCCCGCGATAGATATCGCCCGCCGCGCCATGGCAATAGCGGCCGATATCTGCGTTTACACAAATGGCAATCTGACCGTGGAAACCATCAAAAAATAATTACTTCACCGCTGCCACGCCCAAAGAGACCGCGTATTGCGTGCACCAGACATAAATCTCGTTATATCCGGCGGGGTCAAAGCCTGTGGGCAGAACATAGTCCTGCGCGCCGTTGTTTTCGCGCAAACGGCCCAGATCGGTGGTTTTGTCATACCCGCTTTTGCCCAGACCCACTGTCGCATCGGGTGCTGTGCCATCATGCTTGAAATCCTTGCCAAACCGAATGACATAGCCGCCCGCATCCAGCTTTACCAACTCCGCAGAGCCGCTGGTTGCATGACCATTCGCGCCCTTGAATGTGCCTTGCACAATCACGTCGTCTGCCAACGCGGGCAGCGCAACCATGCTAAACAAAGCCGCCGCCGCTAACCCAAGAAACATTTCCCGCGTGATCATCGTCACCTCCCGTGTTCGTCACCCGTTCATCAAAGCGCAGATGGCCCACAAAGATAGCCCCCCACCCCAAGTGTGAAACCGCGTGACCGCGCTGTGATGCCTTGCGTTTTCCGTCCGCGTATCTAGGTATCACGCAACCTCCAACAGACTTGGTGCAAGAATGGCCGATCTTACCCCCCGCGAAATTGTCACCGAGCTTGACCGCCATATCATCGGCCAGTCGGCCGCCAAACGTGCCGTGGCCGTGGCTCTGCGCAATCGCTGGCGCAGGAAACGCCTGTCGGATGATCTGCGTGACGAGGTTTATCCCAAGAACATCCTGATGATCGGCCCCACCGGCGTTGGCAAAACCGAAATATCGCGTCGTCTGGCCAAACTGGCCAAAGCGCCGTTCCTGAAGGTTGAGGCCACGAAATTTACCGAAGTCGGCTACGTTGGCCGCGATGTAGATAGCATCATCCGCGATCTGGTTGATATCGCCATGAATGATACCCGTGCTCAAATGCGCGATGCCGTGAAAGCAAAGGCAAAGGCCGCTGCCGAAGACAGGGTGATCGAGGCACTGGCAGGCAAAGACGCCCGCGATCAAACCCGCGATCTGTTTCGCGGCAAGCTGAAGCGCGGCGAACTTGATGATACGATGATCGATCTTGATATCGCTGATCCAACCCCCGCCATGCCGATGATGAACCTGGGAGGCGGCGGTATGGATATGCAGGGCCTGCAAGATATGTTCGGCAAAGCCTTTGGGGCCCGCAGCACCCGCAAACGTGTGTCGGTGCGCGACAGCTACGATCTGCTGATAGGGCAAGAGGCCGACAAGCTGCTGGATGATGATGCGATCAAAACCGCGGCACTGGAAGCCGTGCAAGAAAACGGCATCGTGTTTCTGGACGAGATTGATAAAATCTGCGCCCGTGCCGATGCCCGCGGGGCCGATGTTTCCCGCGAAGGCGTGCAGCGTGAGCTGTTGCCGCTGATCGAAGGCACCACGGTATCCACCAAATATGGCCCGGTCAAAACCGATCATATCCTGTTCATCGCGTCGGGCGCATTTCATACCGCCAAGCCATCTGATCTGCTGCCAGAATTGCAGGGCCGCCTGCCGATCCGGGTGGAATTGCAACCCCTGACCGAAGCTGACTTTGTGCGCATCCTGTCGGAAACTGAAAATGCCCTGACCCTGCAATATTCTGCCTTGATGGGAACCGAACAGGTTGCGGTGAGTTTCACTGAGGATGGGATTGCAGCGCTTGCCGCAATCGCAGCCGAAGTGAATCGTACGATTGAAAATATTGGTGCCAGACGACTGTATACTGTTATGGAACGAGTGTTCGAAGAGCTGTCCTTTTCCGCCCCTGAACGGGGCGGAGAGGCAGTTGTTGTCGATGCTGCTTTTGTTGGGGCAAACCTTGGGGCGTTGTCACGCTCAGCTGATATCAGCCGTTATGTGCTGTAACCAGGAATAGGGCCCGGTGATCAATTTGGTCGGCGGGCATCACCATGTTGAGGGGCGCGATTTGGCAAGATTTCTGGTGTTGGTGCTGCTTCTCGCCTCTTGCGCCCAGCGCGGCCAGATCACACTCGATTCTCACGCGGCCACTATTGGAGCTGTTCAAACCGTGTTTGTCGGCACCACCCGGATGATTGACCCCGAAACCCGCCGCTATGGCAACGGTCGGTCAGAAGTCATAAATTATGCCCGCTATGATGTTTCTATTCCGCCAGACCGCGCGTTGGGTGAAATCGAATATCCCCGCAAGGGTTCCAAACCCAATCCAAAGACGGATTTTCTAACCACATCCGAAGTGGTGCATACCACGCCGTCAGATTTTCGCTCGGACATTGCCAAGGCTGCCCTCAAGGGGCCGCGCGGCGGTCGCGAGGCGGTTATTTTCGTCCATGGCTTTAACACCAACTTCGCCGAAGGCCTGTACCGCATTGCGCAGCTTTCCCATGATTTGGAATTGCCGGGGGCGACAGTGCATTATTCGTGGCCGTCAGCGGCTAATCCGCTTGGCTATGTGCGTGACCGCGATTCCGTTTTGTTTGCGCGCGACGGTTTGGAGCAGCTGATAAAACAGGTGGAAGACGCTGGTGCCGATCGCATCTTGCTTGTTGCCCATTCCATGGGGGCCTTGCTTACGATGGAAACCATGCGACAGATGGCCATTCGCGGCGAAAAGCGGCTTTTGCAGAAAATTGCCGGGGTCATTCTGATTTCGCCAGACCTGGATGTCGATGTTTTCCGGTCGCAGTCGCGGGACATTGGTGTGCTGCCGCAACCCTTCTTGATCTTTGGCTCTCACCGGGATCGGCTGCTTAATCTGTCTGCCGTTGTGTCGGGCGAGCCTGACCGGTTAGGCAATTTGAAAGATCTGACCCGCGTGGCAGATCTGAAGGTCACCTATCTTGATGCGGGCGATATTGATGGCGGGGCAGGGCACTTTGCCTTTGGCAATTCTTCTGCGCTGTTAAGCCTGCTTGGCCGTATTGGCGAGGTTGACGCCGCCTTCCAAAACGACACTCGTGGCAGGGTCGGCCTTCTTCCGGGTGTGATCTTAACCGTGCAAAACGCCACCCAGATTGTCTTGGCGCCTGTCGCCGCGATTGCCTACCAAACGGGGCAATGATCGGCTTTTCAGTAAAGATTTTCTTGGATTTATATATATATTTCAATTGGTCAAAGGTCGCAACGCGCGTGTTACCCGCGCGATCGCCGCAAATAGACATACAAAGCCCCGGCCCCGCCATGCTTAAGGTGCGCGTCAGATACCTGCAGAATCGCCCCCCCTAAAGGCGGCATCCGCAGCCAATTCGGCACCTGATGTTTCAAAACTCCATATCGCTGCGGGATAGGCCCGAAATCGGGGCCGGGCTTGCCTTTTCCGGTAATGACCAGAACCAACCGAAGCCCTTCGGAATGCGATCTTAGAATGAAGCTGATAAGTTCCGGATGCGCCTCTGACACGGTCATGCCATGCAAATCTATTCGCGCCTCTGGTGCCAGCTTTCCCTTTGACATGCGCGTGAAAGCTTTCGCATCCATCTGAATACCCGGGCTGGGTAAGCTTTGATCCGCCCGAAATGGTGCCGCCTTTTCCCCTAGCCGAAACCGCGGGATCGCCGCGTGTTTCTTGCTTTCCCCCGGGGCACCAGTCAGGTCAATCGTCACCGGATGCGGCATAGAAAGCCCATGCAACGGCCGCGCTGTCCGCGCGACTGCCTGCCAAAGATCAAGCTCTTCGGGATGAAGACTGCGGCGGCGGGGCATGACTTCAGTCGCCCTCGGCCATCGCATAAGCGCGGTCTATCGGTAAAAGGACCACGATCCGCCCGCCGTCTTTTATCGCCCCTGCCGCTTGGCCTGCATCGCGGCCAGTGCCGTAAA
>JACMNW010000272.1 GCA_014378345.1 Pseudorhodobacter sp.
ATTCATCATGCGTGGCTTGGTATAGCAATTGCTGTTCATACTCCTTGAGGGCGGTAATGTCGTACTGGGAGGCGACAAAATGCGTCACGGCCCCGGCGGCGTCACGCACCGGGGCGATAAAAATGTGGTTCCAGAAAAGGCTCCCGTCTTTGCGGTAATTACGCAACACGGCATTGGCTTCACGCTGCTCGTGCAATGCAATACGAATGTGTGCCAGCCCCGGCTGATCGTGGTCGCCCGCCTGGAGGAATTTACAGTTATGGCCAATGATGTCGGCGCTTGCATAACCGGTAATGCGTTCAAATGCCGGGTTAGCATACTCGATGACAAACTCCGGCCCGACCGCACTGGTGATGAGCATTGCGTTGGCACTGGCTTCCATCGCGAAGTGGCGCAACATCCAGCCCTGGTTTGCGTAGTCCAAGGCTACATCGCGCTGTGCCAGTGCCAGGGTGACCTGCCCCAACCGCAACTCGGCGTCTTCGCGCGCAGCTATTTCTGCTGTCAGTCGCTGTGAGGTAATGGATTCTGGTGGTTGCATAAAATCGCGGGAAAGAGCGCGTTGGGATGGTTTGAACGTAAAAACTTGCATTTGCACTATAACCGTTGCAATTCTGATCGTCAGTTGTTATGGGCATCTTTCTGTAGCCCCGCAACAACACATGCGACAGGTATGGACTTCACAAGTTGCGGCCTGTCGCAAAACAAGTGTTTCCCACAGATCGACGGATGACATCGGAAGTGTCATTTTCAGAAGGCGACTGCACCATTTTGCTGGCCCAGACGGCGGCTGTGTGCACGAGTGCATCAATCTGACCAACCGCGCCCCCCCCCCTTTACATCATGATTGCTCTCACTTCGCCTCGGCGTAGGCGCGGCCCTTGCCCACGCCCTTGAACAATGGTCGCACGGGTGCAAGCTGCCCGGCCGGCCTGATGTCCTGAAGCGCGAACCTTTGGGAAACGCCGCCAGGTGTAACGCGTGCAGGGGAGCGCTCGGCCTCGTCAAGCTTGAAGACGCTGACTGTCTGGGACAGTTCGCTTCCCTGCTCTTGAAGCGAGGCGGCTGCCGCCGCTGCCTCCTCCACCAGCGCCGCGTTCTGCTGTGTGACCGTGTCCATTTCTGTGATGGCGCGGTTGATTTGTCCGATTCCCGCTTCCTGCTCGGCGCTGGCCGCACTAATCTCGCCCATGATGTCGGTGACGCGGCGCACGCTGGAGACGATTTCGTCCATCGTCGCGCCTGCCTGATTGACCAACTTGCTGCCGGCAGCGACCTTATTGACCGAACCCCCAATCAAGGCCTTGATTTCCTTTGCCGCCGCTGCGCTGCGCTGGGCCAGATTGCGCACCTCGGAGGCGACAACGGCGAAGCCGCGCCCCTGCTCACCGGCCCGGGCCGCCTCTACTGCGGCGTTCAAGGCAAGGATATTGGTTTGGAAGGCAATCCCGTCAATGACGCCAATAATATCGACGATTCTTTTAGCCGACGCGCTAATCGACTCCATCGTATCGACCACTTGCGCCA
>JACMNW010000273.1 GCA_014378345.1 Pseudorhodobacter sp.
CTTACCAACTACGCAACAAAAATGGCGGGGCAAACCCCCCGCCCCCCAAGGTGCGCAATGAATGCGCACGCTTCACCCTTGCTGCCGCTACCGCCTCTTCCAGCACGGCCATCGCTTCGGCAAAGTGCGCGTCGGGGATCGTGATCGGGGCCAGGAACCGGATCACATTGCCATAAACCCCACATGTCAGCAGGATCAGGCCGCGCTTAAGCGCCTCCATCCGGACTTTTGTGGTGAAGCCTGCGTCGGGTTCGTGGCTGTGGGGGTTGGCGAATTCTACCGCCACCATGAAGCCCGGGCCGCGGATGTCGGATATTTCTGGCGTGGTGGAGCGGATGCTTTCCAGCTTTTGCTTCAGGCGGGAGCCCAGTTCGTTGGCGCGGCTGCAGAGGTCTCCATCCTCGATCACGTCCAGCACGGCGTTGGCGGCGGCGATGCCCAGCGGGTTGCCGCCGTAGGTGCCGCCCAGGCCGCCCGGGTTGGCGGCATCCATCATCTCGGCCCGGCGGGGCAGGGGGGCCAGCGGCAGGCCACCGGCGAGGCCCTTGGCCATGCAGGTGATATCCGCCGCCACATCGTAGCCGTGCATGGCAAACAGATTGCCGGTGCGGGCGAAGCCGGTTTGCACCTCGTCCGCGATCATCACGATGCCATGCTCATCACACAGCTTACGCAAACCGCGCACCATATCGGCAGGGGCGGGGTAGAAGCCGCCTTCGCCCTGCACGGGTTCAAAGATAATTGCGGCAACGCGGCCCGGGTCAAGATCGGCCTTGAACAGCTTGGTCAGCCCCGCCATCGCATCAGCGGTGGAAATTCCATGCACGTCCTGCGGAAACGGCACATGGAAGACATCGGGCATCATGGCGCCAAAGCCTTTCTTGTAGGGCTCCACCTTACCGGTCAGCGACATGCCCATGAAGGTGCGGCCGTGGAAGGCACCACCAAAGGCGATAACCGCATTGCGCCCCGTATGGATGCGCGCGATTTTAATTGCGTTTTCAACGGCTTCGACGCCGGTGGTGACAAAGACGGTTTTCTTCGGGAAATCACCCGGGGTCAGGGAATTCAGCCGTTCTGCCAGCCGGATGTAATTTTCATAGGGCAACACCTGCGCGCAGGTATGCGTAAAGCGCGACATTTGCTCAGTCACGGCGGCCATCACGCGGGGGTGGCAATGGCCGGTGTTGACCACGGCGATGCCTGCGGCAAAGTCGATATAACGGTTGCCTTCAATATCCCACACTTCGGAATTCAGCGCGCGGTCGACATAGATCTGCGTCATCATGCCAACGCCACGGGAAATGGCGTGATCACGGCGTATGGATACTTCGGCGTTCAGCATTTTGTGGCTCCGTATATGTGCGGGCAAGGTTAGTGTGTTTGATCAAATTTTTGGCTTGGGATCAATGGGGATTTATGGACGGCGTTTACGATGCGTTAACTTCTTTTGGGGCAGGATAGGCTGATGAAGGATACTGGTGATCAGATTAGCAGACAGGCAGAAGCGTTGGCGATGCTGCGTTTGATCCGGTCGCGCCGGGTGGGGCCTGTGACATGGCATAAGTTGGTGGCGGATCACGGGTCGGCTACGGCCGCGCTGGCGGCTTTGCCCGGCATTGCCAGTGCGGCCGGGGTGGATAGCTATTCCGTTTGCCCGGTTGAGGTGGCACGCCATGAGATTGCGCAGGCGCGGGTGGCGGGGGCGCGAATGCTGTGTTTTGGCGATGCGGATTATCCTGTGGCGTTGATGGATCTGCCTGATGCGCCGCCGGTTTTGTGGGTTCAGGGGGATATGGCACTGTTGAACCGGCCC
>JACMNW010000274.1 GCA_014378345.1 Pseudorhodobacter sp.
CTGTGCCTATCGATCTATAACCGCTGGGGCAAGCTGGACCTGTGGGCCCATGCTGCGATCCATGCCACCCCACTGTCCCCCGCAGGCTCCTTGGCTGCCAAGGATTGGGACAAAGCGCTTGCCATCAACATCCGCGCCACCGGGCAACTGATCCCATTGGTAGAGCCATTGCTGAAAGCCGGGCAAGGCACCGCCCTGTTCTTTGACGACCCGCGCATCGGGCAGAAGTTTTTCGGCGCATATGCAGCGTCTAAAGCGGCGCAGATATCGCTGGCGGAAAGCTGGCAAGCCGAAACCCAGCGTATCGGGCCGCGCGTGGTGATTGCCACGCCGAAGCCGATGCCCACCGCCACCCGCGCGCGGTTTTTCCCCGGTGAGGACCGTACCAAGCTCGCCGCGCCGCGTGCTGAGGCGGACCGGATTCTACGGGACATGTTGCCGAAAGGTTGAACTGTTGAGCCTCCGCGGGGAGTATTTTTGCCCAGATGAATCCGTTTGCAGTTTTTATCGGAGCCCATATACCCATCTTGCGTGGGTCAGACCTTGAGCCAGCCGGCGTAATCGCTGACCAGCAGGTGGGTCGGTGCCACATCTTCATCGATCTGGGCAAAGCGGCCGATCGGCTCGCGGAAAATGTTGTCCGTGACATCGTCGTTGACGGTGGACACTTCGCCAATCAGCACATCGCCGCCGTCGCCCCAGAAGGCGTGCCAGTCGCCAGGCATCAGCGTCACGCTTTCACCGGGTGCCAGTTTCAGCTTTTGCCCTGGTGTGTACGGCACGTCGATGCCGTCGCAGCGCACCATGCCGCCGTGCTTGTCAGAACAATTACCCTCGGCGTCAGATCCCGTAAGTTCCACGATCAGCGTGGCACCGCCCCGGTTGATGATATCTTCTGCCTTGATGACATGGGTGTGCATCGGGCTCATCTGATCCTGGCGAGAGATCAGCAGTTTTTCAGCATAGCACATGCCGCCGCCGCGCTGCAGATCGGCGAGCGATCCATTGCGCAGGGTGAACAAGAACAGACCCATCTGATCGTAGTGGCCTTGGCCAAAGTCTGTGATGTCCCAGCCGCAGCGACCGTCAATCACCCTGCGCGCGCGAGGGGCGTTCGCTTTGAATTGGTCGGGCGACCAGTTGGCAAACGGCGGCAGTACAAAGCCATAATGGCGGATCATGTCGTCCGCAGCGGCCATGATGTCATTGATACGCGAGCGTTTCATGTCGGTCCCTCCCCTAATGTTTGGGCTACCTACACCGTTGCTGTGGGTGGCAACAAGCTTTGATCAGGCGATCATGCGCAACGGGTGGCGGTGTTCAGACCAAGCGCGGGCGGCTTGTCCGAAGGCTGTAAAGAGCAAGCGGGAGACAGGATCATCCGCCGCGTTCCATTCCGGGTGCCATTGTACCGCAAGCGTGAAGCCGGGTGCGTCCTTGACATAGATCGCCTCTGGCGTTGCATCAGGTGCCAACCCGTCGATCACGATACTGTCGGCAGCGCGCATGATGCCTTGGCCGTGCAGCGTGTTGGTCATCACCTCTGGCGCGCCCAGCAGGCGGTGGAAAACCCCACCGATGGTGAAGTGGACGGGGTGGCGCAGGGCAAACTGCTCTTCAATCTTGCCATCGGGCGGCATGCGGTGGTTCATCCGGCCCGGCAGGTC
>JACMNW010000275.1 GCA_014378345.1 Pseudorhodobacter sp.
CGCACCTCGTCTGGCGTCATTTGGGTAACAACCTCTCCCGCCGCGTTTTTCACGCCTGACACGTCAGTCAGCAGCAACAACCGATCTGCCTTCAGTGCTCCGGCAATCGCGCCTGCCGCCGTATCGCCGTTGACGTTGAAGGTTTCATTATCCGCCATGCCCGTGGCCACCGGGGCCACCACAGGAATGATGCCCGCCTTGTAAAGATCGCGCAGCACCTGCACGTTCATTTCAACAGGTTTGCCAACAAAGCCCAGTTCGGGATCGTCAGCCACACAAACCATCAGATCGTCATCCTTGCCGGAAATGCCAACCGCCCGCCCGCCTGCATCCATAATCGCCTGCACGATGCGTTTGTTCACCAGCCCGCACAGCACCATTTCCACCACATCAACCGTGGCCTTATCCGTCACCCGTTTGCCGCGCACAAATTCGGATTTGATGCCAAGCCTGGTCAGCATTTCGTTAATCATCGGCCCGCCGCCATGCACCACAACCGGGTTCACACCGACCTGCCGCATCAACACCACATCGCGGGCAAATTCTGCCATTGCATCATCATCGCCCATGGCGTTGCCACCAAATTTGACCACCACGACAGACCCCGCATAGCGCTGCATGTACGGCAGCGCTTCTGAAAGGGTGCGGGCGGTTGTGATGGAATCGCGCATGGCTGCCAACTGCTTTTTCATGAATGTCCTCGGGGTGTGCTGCACCCGCACGCGGCTTTGCTACTTTGTTTGCATTGCCCTGCCAAGGCCGGATGGCGCGCTTGTATTATCCGACAGGAAGTGTCAGGTTTTTGGGGAACAAGGGATGGCCATGACTGAACAGAAAATTATTGTGCTTACAGGGGCCAGCCGGGGCATTGGCCACGCGACAGTTAAACGCTTTTCCGCCGAAGGCTGGCGCGTGCTAACATGTTCGCGCCAACCGTTTGATCCACGTTGCCCCTGGCCGGGAGGCGAGGAGAACCATATTCAGCTTGATCTGGCAGACCCCAACAAAACCATCGCAGCGATTGAAACGATCAAATCCAAAATCAACGGCCGTCTGCACGCGCTGGTGAACAATGCTGGTATTTCGCCGAAGGGCGAGGGCGGTAAGCGGTTGAATACGCTGGAAACTGATCTGCGCACTTGGGGGCAGGTGTTTCATGTGAACTTCTTCTCATCCGTGATTATGGCGCGCGGTTTGCAGGCGGAACTGGCGGCAACCAAGGGATCCATCGTCAATGTCACCTCAATCGCCGGGGTGCGGGTGCATCCCTTTGCCGGGGCAGCCTATTCGACGTCAAAGGCGGCACTTGCCGCCCTTACGCGGGAAATGGCGCATGATTTTGGCCCTTTCGGCGTGCGGGTAAATGCTATTGCACCAGGCGAGGTGGAAACCGCGATCCTGTCACCGGGCACTGATAAGATCGTGGAAAAGCTGCCGATGCAGCGCCTTGGCCAGCCTAAGGAAGTGGCGGATGTGATCTGGTTTTTATGCTCAGATCAATCGAGCTATATTTCTGGGGCAGAAATAGAGGTAAACGGCGCGCAGCACGTCTGACAAGACCGGAATTTTCGCAAATTTCGACACGAAATCTGCACAGAATTCGGCCGACTTGCTAAACCAATGTCGCGATGATGGCGCGCAGCGTCGCAATCCCGTCACCTTTTTCCGAACTGGTCACCACCAATTCGTTATAGGCAGCAGGGTGTTTGGCCAATGCGCCCTGCACCTGTTCAATCGCAGCGTCACGTTCAGCTTTGCTGACTTTGTCGGCCTTGGTCATTACCACCTGAAACGTCACGGCGGCCTTGTCCAGCATGGTCAAAATCTCTTGATCCACTGCCTTTATGCCATGTCGTGTATCGACCAAGACAAAGGCCCGGCGCAGGGTTTGGCGACCCTGTAGGTAATTCTTCAGCAATCGCTGCCATTTTTCCACTACGGGCAAGGGTGCCTCGGCATAGCCGTAGCCGGGAAGATCGACCAGATACCGCTCAGTCCCCAATGCAAAGTAATTGATCTCTTGCGTGCGACCCGGAGTGTTCGACGCCCGTGCAAGTGATTTCCGCCCTGTCAAAGCATTGATCAGGCTTGATTTTCCGACATTGGACCGCCCTGCAAAGCACACTTCCAGCCTGTCCGCAGGTGGCAGGCCAGACATGGCGACCACGCCTTTGACAAAGTCTACAGGTCCCGCGAAGAGCAACCTGCCGGTTTCGCTGCTGGTAAAGTCCGGGTCTTCGGCAAGCGGAAAAGGCAGGTTCATAGCACAGTGACCGTATCGGTCAGTGCAATCACACCGCCAGAAATCACCCGCGCGTAAACGCCAAATTCCTGATGGCCAAACCCACCTTGAAGCGCGCCAAGCGTATCTGCATCAATCTGGCCAGTGCTGGGGTTGGCCGAGGTCGCTTTGCAGCGGACAATCCGTTCCTGCACATGCAAAACAGCCCCGCCGATTTGCACATCGCGCCCCACCCAATCAAATTCGGCCCAAGGTGCCAGCCCATCAACCCATAGGTTGCCGCGCCAGCGATAGGGGGACAGCGTTTGCCCCATACGGGACGAAAGGTCGAGGTTTGACGCCAAACCAAAAATCGAGACTGACGGAAAATCCGTGTCCGTCATTGCAACGCCTGCTTTGACAATCTGCACCGGTTGCGCGCGATCTGACGGGTTCAGATCATGGACCCACGCCAGAAACCGCCCCAGATCATCCGCATCATCCGGATGAAATATCAGATCGGGTTTGTGCGGATGCATCAGTGTCACAGTGCCCGTAGCTTCATCCAGCCGCGCCGAAATTGCCATCAGGGCCGGTGCTTTTGCCCCGCGCGTAAAGTTCACGCACGGGTTCCAGCCTGCAACCAGCTTTGCCGCGTCATGCGCCACCGCCCATTGCCTGTCGAACGGCAGGCCTTGGCCCGCTTTTAACAGAACCGACAGCAGATCCTCGCGGCCATGCGCTTTGATCGGGTGACGGCAAATATGGGCAAGCGAAGCCGTCATTTCTTAACGATAGGCTTTTTTGCGGGGATTGCCTTCGACACCGGTTTTGGGGTCGGTGCAGCAGGCACCGGTTTCTTGCGGAAGCTGGATTTGATGTTGCCGAAAATATCCGGCTTGTGCCCGTGGCTGCGCATGATCAGATATTGCTGGGTGAAGGTGATGGTATTGTTGGTGATCCAATACAGAACCAAGCCGCTGGCAAAACTGCCAAGCATGAACATGAACACCCATGGCATCCATGCAAAAATCATCTGCTGTGTCGCATCAGCGGGTGCCGGGTTCAGTTTTTGCTGCAACCACATCGAAATGCCCAACAAGATCGGCAGCGCACCGATGAAGATGGTCGCAAGTAAGGTATGCGGCGTTGGGGCCGCCCAAGGCAGCAACCCAAACAGATTATAAAGTGATGATGGGTCTGGCAAAGACAGATCACGCAGCCAGCCAAAGAATGCCGATTGCCTAAGTTCGATGGTTACAAAAATTACCTTGTAGAGCGAAAAGAAAATCGGAATCTGGATCAGGATCGGCAAACAGCCGGCCGCCGGATTGACCTTCTTTTCCTTGTAAAGTTTCATCATCTCGCGCTGCATCAACTGCTTATCTTCGCCGGTGCGTTCTTTCAACGCCTCCAGTTCCGGCTGCAATTCCTTCATCCGCGCCATCGACACATAGGATTTGTACGCCAGCGGCAGCACCAGCAGTTTCAGAACGAAGGTCAGCCCGATAATGGCCAGACCCATATTGCCGATAATCCCGTGCAACAGGTGCAACACGTGAAAGATCGGCTTGGTCAGGAAAAAGAACAGGCCCCAATCAATGGCATCAATAAAGCCGGGAATCGGTTTGGCATTGGCATCGGGCGTGGTGACATAGCCCTTGTCCTGATAGGCGCGGATGGTTTCCCATTCCTTGGCCCCGGCGAAAAGCCGGGTTGTGGCTTCGGATGATGTGCCCGGTGCCACGGAAACAACGTCATAGCGCACCGCGGTCCGGTAAGTATCTTCGGCGGTCAGATATTTGGCGACACTGGTGAATGGCACCCCTTGCGTCGGGATCAGCGTGGTCATCCAGTAATGGTCTGTGAACCCGATCCAGCCATCGACACTGCTTTGCAGAATCTCTGACGGGCCGCCCTCGGCTTCATCGGTCTTGAATTGCGGGAAGGCATCGCAACCGATCCAGGTTGAACCGGTATAGTCATGCTCGCACAGGTTGCCATCCACCCGGCCAATCGCGCCTTCGTGGACCACAAAAATATGTTGCAGGTTCTTGGGAACGCCGACCCGGGAAATGGATGCGTAAGGATAAAGCGACACGGCGGTGCCAGACTTGTTTTCCACGGAATCGGTGACAGTGAACATGAAGCGCGCATCAACCGATATCTTTCGGCTGAAAATCAGTCCCTTGGAATTGTCCCACCGCAAAGTTACCGGCTGATCCGGGGCAAGGGTACTGCCGGAAAACAGTGTCCAGTTGGTCTGGGGATTGGGCAGGTCAGCGGCCGCAACAGACGCGTCAGACGGATTCCAGCCCGACAACATGAAGTAGGCGCTTTCATTGCCAAGCGGCTGCAAGAGTTTGATGATAGGCGATGCCGGATCAACCGTCTCATGGTAGGTTTTCAGCGAAAGATCGTCGATCCTGCCGCCCAGCATCGAGATAGATCCAGTCAGATAGGGCGTGTCGATTGTCAGACGCGGTGCATCGGGCACCGCATCGGCCGCTTCGGCCACGGCGGTACTGCCGGCTGGCGCGGCGGCAGTGGAAGCCACCGTGCCATCGGCCGTGGCCACTGCGGCGGGGGTGGTGGCATCCACCACCGGTTCCGGTGGCGGAAAGAGAAAGAACCACACCAAAATTACGAGAAAGCTAAGCCCTGTCGCGAGGATAAGATTCTTGTTTTGATCGTCCATTGGGACTGCCACCATTGCTGTTCCGGGTCAGCGGTCGTTCAACGATAGGGGGGCGGAAAGGTCAAGCGATATTCCCCTTGCCAGCCGCTATACGCTGCCCTTTGCCCATCACTTTCGACAGCAGACTTGCAAAAGCCAGTGAAACTGGGGCTAGCGTGCCCGGTGGCCGATCTTTGGCGTGGCAATCACCTGCGCGCGGTGCCGTGCGATCCAATCGGCTGTATCTTCGAATGGCATAGGGCGGGCAATGCCGTACCCCTGCACATGGCCGCAACCAAGCTGCCCCAGCATCGACAGTTCAGCCTGCGTTTCCACCCCTTCGGCCAGCGTTTCCAACCCCAGCCGTTCGGCAAGCGAAAGTACCGCTGATATCACCTTTTGCTGTTCACGGTCCTCATCCACCTTTGTCACAAAGCTACGGTCGATTTTGATGCGCCGCACAGCAAAACGCCGGATGCTGGTGATGGACGCGTGGCCCGTGCCAAAATCATCCAGATCGATGCCGCAGCCAAGCCGCGCCAGTGCCGCTATGTTATGGACGATTACGTCATTGTCGGTTTCTGCCACCACCGTTTCCAGTATCTCAACTGACAAGCGGTCTGGCGTCAAATTGAACCGGTCCAATTCCCATTTCAGCTTTTCAGCCAGCTTCGGGTTACGCAGTTCTGATGCGCCGAAATTCACGCCAACCGTTGGCACCCGCAGCCCCGCCTTGTCCCAGCGCACAAGGGCTGCGAGGGCGTGAAACAAAATCACCTCGCCCATGCGTTCGCTTAATCCAGCTTCATCCACGGCGGGTAGAAATTCCGCAGGCATGATCAGCCCCCGTTCAGGGTGATGCCAGCGGGCCAACGCCTCGAACCCCGATAGGGCCCCCGTATCAGTTGAAATTTGCGGTTGAAAATGCGGCCTGATCTGGCCTTCGTCCAGGGCCACTTCAAGCACTTCGCGAAAGGCATCGCGGTCGGCGCGTTTGCGCGCCATGCCAAGGGCAAATGCGCGAATGCTGCTGGGGCCATTGCGCAAGGCTTCATCCGCTGCGGTTTGGGCGGCGTCAAGCAAGGACGCCCCGGTTCCGTCAGGTGCACGCGCGCCCAAACAAAAACCAATTGATGCGGTCACATACAGGCGGGCTGCGTCAAGGCTGATTGGATCGGCCAACGCTGATTGCAGCCGCGTTGCCAGTTGTACCATCGCTTCCAGATCAAGCCAGCGTACCGGGGCCAAGGCAATCGCAAATCCGCCGCCTTCCAGCCGTGCTACGGTATCGCCACCGCGCAGGGCCGCGCAAATGCGTTCCGCAGACCGTAGCAATACCTCGGCCTGCGCTGCGCGGCCGTGGCGATCAAGGATCACCGATGCATCATCAAATTGCACTACCAGACAGCCCGTTACTTTGCTGCCGTACGTACCATCTTGCAATGCCGTATCCAACATCGCAACCACTTGCGGGCGCAAAGCAAGACCAATTAACCCGTCACATGATGGCAATTGCGCCGTGCCCGTCAACCGGAACGCCCCGGAAATGGAATATATCAAAGGTGCTGCCAGCGCGGTTAATATCAGGGCCTGTTCCCCGCCAAACCAAAACGCGCTCAATGTGATTGCGGGCAGAAAAAATAACATTTCAGGCCGTCGTAAGGCCGCGGCAAGCCACAATAAGATACCCGAAAATCGGTTTCTGACCTTAGTATTCATGCCTGGAGACCCCTTAATCACCCGGTCCGGCACATGCCGACCTCAGCTAAGAAACTAGGCAATCACGCTAACTCATTCGTTAATGCCCGCCATTAAGTTGCATAGGATTTTCATTAATTTCGTGCAGATTGTCCGTTCCCGCGGTGGTGATCCGACCGTTATTGCGCCAAACTCTTTGCCAGACTTGCTGCGGTTTCCATCGTTGCGCCAGACCATCAAGGTTGAACCCGGCACGACTGAAAAGCCTGTCATCCCAACGCCAGCGCCCGACAAAACCGTGTCCTTGGGCCTTTGCCGCCCGGCGACCGTCAACTAAATAACGAAGAGGTCTTTGATGGCAAAACGGTTGCATACGGCCAGTTTCAAGATGAGTTCGGCACCGTGCGTCGCAGCTTCACGGTGAAAATCACCGGTGATTGGAACGGCAAACGCCTGCGACTTGTCGAAGATTTTGTCTATAAAGACAAATCCACCGAACAGCGCGTCTGGACGCTGGTGAAAACCGGGTCACAAACGCAGGGGTTGAAGATGGCAATCGGTTCAACTGGAAATACACCATCGATCTGCCTGTCCCCAGCGCAGACGGCACCGCCAAAACCCTGCGCGTTACGTTATATCATTGGATGTGGCTGTTATCAGACGACCGTTTGTTCAACCGCGCCTATTTAAAACGGTTTGGCGTCAATATTGGCGACGTCAGCATCAGGTTTGAGAAGTAGTCAGGGGTCAATCTGGCACATTGTCGATGCCAGACCCACCCCATGGGTGGCATCTGCAAATGCGGTGCGCGGCCAGATAACTGCCCTTCACACCGCCATGCTTTTCCAGCGCCTCCAGTGCATAGGCGCTGCATGTTGGCTGAAAGCGGCAGCCATTGCCGACCCAAGGGCTTAGAATCAACCGGTAAGCCCGCACCGGCAGAGCCATCACTTTAGCAAATGGTGTCATGGCTTTGTCTTGTGAATTGCAAGTAAAGCCGCGCCCATGTCAGTCAGCAAATCCGCGAAATCGCGCGTAACCGTCACGCCGGGCCGCGCCACCAGCACATAATCCCACCCCGGTACGCCCTGCGTTGTCAATACCAATCGCGCAATTTCCCGCATCCGCCGCTTGGCGCGGTTGCGCAGCACGGCATTGCCAATTTTCTTTGATGCGGTGAACCCCACCCGAATGCCGGGGCTTTCGTCACTGCGCAACCGCGCTTGCAGCAAAAAACTGCCCGCGCCATGCCGCTTTGCCTGTGCTGCACGCAGAAAATCAGCCCGGATTTTCAGAACGGTCATCCCAGACGGCACTACAAAAGCAGAAACCGCCGGGCACATCGGGGCGGAGGCTGCATTGCCTGTTCCCTGTGCCTCCGGCGGTGTCATATCGTGCATCCGACTGATTGGCCCTGATAGGGCCGGATTACATCACGCAGACAGCTTTTTGCGGCCCTTAGCCCGGCGTGCCGTCAGCACCAGACGCCCGCCCTTGGTGGCCATACGGGCGCGAAAGCCGTGACGACGGGCGCGAACAAGGTTAGAGGGTTGAAACGTGCGCTTCATAGCGAAACTCCATCAGTCATGCGGCCAAACCCGATCAGATTCGAGCGCCAGTGCTATTCGAAGCCCGGTCTTTAGGGGCAGGCTGGGGCGAAGTCAATTCCAAGCTGGCGATTTATCTGGGGAATATTGCCCATCCGTCAGCGATCAGAAATTAGGGAAGCACAGCCTTTGCCGAAGCCATACTACGTCAAGCACGGTTAAACGCGTTTTGAAGTGCACCTCGCTGTATGTCTAAACTGCATCGCTTTCTTTGCGCTAACTTCGTTGCCCAGTTCGGGTCTGGCTAAACCGTTTTTGCACGCCGTCACCGTGCTGATGATGCAAGGGGTGCATGATGTGTTGGCGGCCCCTGTTGCCTGACGGCAGCCCGCACTGATGCCAAGCATTCACGCAGCATAGATCCCGCGTGATTGCTCTATCACTTGGCTGCCGGATCGTTCATCTTGGCCCCGAAGGGCACGCTATAGTGTTCGGCAAGCCAAAAGGTGCCCCCGATGACCAGCCAAAAGGCCAGTGGCCTTGCCGCAAAACTGCCGTTTTTGTTGATTTTGCTGGCGGCGGGTATCGGGGCCTTTGCTTTGCGCGACCACCTTACCTTTGAGGCGCTGGCCCAAAACCGTGACAAGCTGACCGCGTTTCGCGACCAAAACTATCCGCTTGCCGTGATTACCTTTATGTTAGCCTACATCGCCACTGTGGCCCTTAGCCTGCCGGGGGCCACGCTTGCCACGCTGACGGGGGGGTTCTTGTTCGGCATCTTTCCTGGCGTGCTGCTTAACATCACCGCCGCCACGATAGGCGCTACGCTGATATTCCTGGCCGCCAAACACGGTTTTGGCGCGCGCTTTGCCGAAAGACTGGCAGAACGCGGCGGTGCCGCAACCCGCCTGCAAACAGCCCTGAAAAATAACGAATGGTCTGCCCTGTTGATCATGCGCTTGGCCCCGGTTGTCCCTTTCTTTATGGCCAATTTGATTCCCGCATTCGTGGGTGCCCGCACCAGCCGTTTCATCATCACCACGTTTTTCGGCATCATGCCGGGGGGGATTATCTTAACCTCCGTCGGGGCGGGCCTTGATAATGTTTTTGCCAAAGGTGAAATGCCCGATCTTTCGATCCTTTTTACCCCGCGCATTTTGCTGCCGATCCTTGGCCTTGTGACCCTGTCCGCGCTGCCCATCGTGATCAAAGCCCTCCGAAAGAAAGCCCGCTGACCATGGCCTTGACCCATATTAAAACTGATCTTTGCATCATCGGCGCAGGCTCGGGTGGCCTGTCCATCGCGGCGGGGGCGTCACAAATGGGCGCGCGCGTGGTGCTGGTTGAAGGTGGCGAAATGGGCGGCGATTGCCTGAATGCAGGCTGTGTTCCATCCAAGGCCTTGATCGCCGCCGCAAAACAGGCCCATGCCATGACCACGGGTGCGGTCTTCGGCATCAGCCCTGTCACACCCAAAATCGACTTTGCCGCCGTCAAAGATCACGTCGCCCGGGTGATAGAAACCATAGCCCCGATGGATAGCCAAGAACGCTTCGAAGGGTTTGGCGTCCATGTCATCCGTGCCATGGGCCACTTCATCTCCCCCACCGAGTTGCAAGCGGGCGATACCATCATCCTTGCCCGCCGTTTTATCATCGCCACCGGATCGCGGCCGATGATCCCGCCGATACCCGGCATAGATACGGTACCCTATCTTACGAACGAGTCGATCTTCGCCCTGCGCGACAAGCCAGACCATCTCATCATCATTGGCGGCGGTCCCATTGGTATGGAAATGGCGCAAGCCCATAGACGCTTGGGCTGCAATGTCACGGTGGTTGAGGGCGCGAACGTATTGGGTAAGGACGATCCGGAAATGGCCGCAGTCGTGGTATCCGCCCTGCGTGCCGAAGGGATTGACATCATTGAAAACACCCCCGTGGCCAGCCTGTCCGGCGCGCCCGGCGCAATCAGGGTCACGCTGAAAGATGGCCGCACCATAAGCGGCTCGCATCTTCTAATCGCCGCAGGCCGCAAAGTGGCGTTGGATAGCCTGAATCTTGCGGCTGCCAGTGTCGCCCATAGCGGAAAAGGCGTCACTGTCGGCACCGATTTGCGCAGCAGCAACCGCCGCATCTATGCCGTGGGCGACGCCGCTGGTGGCCTGCAGTTCACCCATGTCGCGGGCTACCACGCAGGGGTGGTTATCAGGTCTACCTTGTTCGGCCTGCCATCGCGAACCAGATCTGCGCATATCCCGTGGGTCACCTATACAGACCCCGAATTGGCCCAAGTAGGCTTGACCGAGGCTCAAGCCATCGCTGCCCATGGCAGCGCCGTCACGGTCATCAGGTTTGAATTTCAACATAACGACCGCGCCCAAACCACGCGGCAAACCCAAGGCCTGATCAAAGTTATGGTGCTTAAAGGCCGCCCCATCGGAGCCAGTATCGTGGGCCCGCAGGCGGGCGAGTTGATTGGTCTTTGGGCTCTTGCGATATCGTCAAACCTCAAGATGTCCGCCATCGCAGGCA
>JACMNW010000276.1 GCA_014378345.1 Pseudorhodobacter sp.
ACGGCCCTTCCCTTGCGGGCATCTTGCTGGATGCGCGGCGCTGCAACACCCGCGATGGCATTACGGGTGCGTTGATCTGCCGGGACGATTTGTTTTTACAAATGCTGGAAGGGCCGGAAGACAAGGTTGAAGCCACCTTGCACCGGATCGTAAAGGATGACCGCCATCTTGAGGTGCGCCCGATGTCGCGCCGGGTGATCGCAGACACGGGCAGGCTTTTCCCCAATTGGGCCATGCGCGACGATCCCGCCGATACATGTGTTTGGACGCGCGCCGATCTTGACACTGGCGCGCTGGACCGCGCGACCGAGAGCGAGGTTATCGCCATCTTCGAACGCTTGGCAGGTGCCTCCGCCTGACGCTAGGATTTCAAATAGCTTTTCATGCTATCCTCTAACGCATCCTTCCACGGTGTGTGGTGCAATGGTGCCATTGTGCCCGTCATGACCGATGCATAGGCGTTGTCGCGGAAGGTCATGATACCTTTGACCTTGTGCTTCTTCCACGCAATGAATGCCGCATCGGAACCGGGAATATCGAAACTTGGATAATCCGTCAGATCAATCAACTCCTGCACATAGGCACCCTGGAATTTGATCGGGCCGTAGGGATCGGTAATTGCATCTTCGGCAGCGATGCGGGCGGTCACTTCGGCACTTCGTTCAGTCTCGGTCGCGGGCACGGACAACCGCCCCATGATCAGGTCACGCACATACCACGCCTGCGCGTCGAACATGTTGAAGGTGTACCACTGATCTTGCATACCCAGATAAAACAGCTTGGGGTTCTTTACCCATGCCACACCCCGGTAAAGGTCAGCCGTGGCCAGCCGGTTCTTGGTGCGCAGGCGCAGCCCATCGGGTAGGAACGGAAAGTGATGCTGATACCCAGTGCACAGGATAATTGCATCGACATGGGCCGTGCTGCCATCTTTGAAAGTAGCGGTATTGCCTTCGACCTGTTGCAGCAGTGGCACTTCTTTCCAGTTGTCGGGCCAATTAAACCCCATCGGTGCCGTCCTGTGCGAAACCGTCACCGATTTGCAACCGTATTTCCAGCATTGCGAGCCGATATCTTCAGCGGAATAGCTGGTGCCGACAATCAGAATGTCCTTGCCCGCAAATTCCCGCGCATCGCGAAAATCATGGGCATGCAGGATGCGACCGTTGAAGGTGGAAAAGCCGGGAAATTCTGGTACATTGGGGGTGGAAAAATGCCCTGACGCCACAACGACATCATCGAACACTTCGACATAGGTGTGATCTTTTTTTAGATCGTGCACCGTCACGGTAAACTTCTGTGTGCTCTCATCAAACGTTACCATCCGCACCGGCGTGCGAAACCTGATCCAGGGGCGGACATTGGCTTTTATCACCCGACCTTCAATGTAATCAAACAAAACCGCGCGCGGAGGGTAGCTGCCGATTTGTTTGCCGAAATGTTCCTCGAACGTGTAGTCGGCAAATTCAAGCCCCTCTTTCGGGCCATTCGACCACAGATAGCGATACATCGACCCGTGTACGGGTTCGCCGTATTCATCAAGCCCGGTGCGCCACGAATAATTCCACAGGCCACCCCAGTTGTCTTGTTTCTCAAAACAAACCACTTCGGGAATGTCTGCCCCAGCTTGCGCCGCTGATTGGAAAGCCCGCAACTGTGCGAGGCCGGATGGCCCTGCCCCAATAACTGCAACGCGTTTTTTCATCGTGGTCTCCGAGTTTGGGTAAAAGCGGCGCGGGCGTGGCGCTGCGCTAGTTCATTTCTAAGAAGACTTGATACTGCGTGTCAAATATTTTTCCCTTCATGAAACCAATCATTTGCCAAAACGCCACAGTCATTAAGGGGTTTGCCAGCCGCGCAAGCGCATTTTTTTGGGTTTTAGTCAAAATTTCACCTCAAGCGTGGCTGGACCTTTTGGCACGGGAAAGAAAGCTTGCACCATTGTCGGCCTGAAACATGCGCCGTGCTACAAACGAAAAAGGCCGCTGTATTATGGGCCCGCAAGCTTGGGGCGGTTTTAATGAAAAACGCGTCAAGGGCCTGTCGGGGTCTGGCAAATCCACGCTTGTGCGATGCTTGTCGCGGCTGAACGAACCCAGTGCCGGGAAAATGGTGCTGGATGGCAAAGACCTGATCGCCGCAACCGACGAACCAAGATGGTGCCACGTCAATACCAGAGGATCAATTTCATCTTCGATCTGCGGAGATGACCCTGAATTCAGATCATGCCTATGGCTAGACGCAACAGATTTGTCGCCGGGCACAGCGGGGCCACGAAAAGTCAGTTCACCATAAAGTCGCCTTGATCTGACCACAATCTTGCCCAGCACGGCGGCGAAACAAGATGAAATACAACTTTAGATTGTATTTTGGGGCGAGCCAGTGAGGCAGTATAACAGATGACAACAGTTCAGGTTCAAGCCGGCACCAGTGCTGCGGCGCTGCAAAGTATCATTGACGCAGCACCGGAAGGAACCCGGATCGTTCTGGAAGAAGGCACTTATAGATTCACCCAAACGGTCGAGATTGATCGCAACGGCATTACGCTTGAAGGCGAGGGTGTGGTTACAATCATCGCTGATGCCTGCCTGCAAGGTGAACCCGCTTTGCAAATAGGTGCACCTCTATATACCCAAGCCGTCAGCGCCCCGGTTCAGGTTACTGCCGACGCCGCCGAGGGGGCAAAGACACTGTCACTTGCGGCCGGACACGGGGTACAGGTCGGCGATGCAATTTGGGTGGAACAGCCTAATGATGCAGCATTGTTTGCGGCAATCGGCGATACATTATGGCAAGAAGACAAACCTTTAAGGACAGGTTTAGTAATTGTAACCGCGGTAAATGGCACCACAATCAGCCTTGATCGCGGGCTTCCGTTCAACTTCGAAGCCACCAAGACCACGGTTGAAGTGACCCATATGGTCCAGAATGTGACCGTGAAGAACATCACCCTGCGCGGCGATTTTGGCACATCGAATGCAGCGGATTTCACCAACACGGTTGCCGCCGAATCCGGCGGGATGATGATGGTGGTGAATGCATCCATCGGCACCCATTTGTTTGGTGTTGATATTGTACAGCCGGGGTCCAATGGCTTGGTGCTTGGCCGGTCGATGGATGCCGTTATCACGGATGTTTCAGTAACTGGCGCGCAAAACAAGGGTGATGGCGGCAATGGCTATGCCTTCTGGCTGCGTGATATTACAGATTGCACCTTCACCGATTTGAGGGCCATTGATACGCGCCACGCGGTGCTGTTTGCCAGCTACACCTCGGCCACCGGCAATGACGTGCACGTTGCATTCACCAACCGCGACATTAACTTTCATGGCGGACTGGATCACGGCAATACTGTGGTGGTAGATCAGTCGGTGCGCACAGTTGATGAACAGCGTTACATGGGGGCTGTCAGTTTCATTAACCCCGGCACGTGTTACGGTGCGCCAACAGACCCGAATGCCAACAGCATAACCTTTCGCAACGTCGTAGGTACGGTCCGGTCAGATATGATCACCGGCCAAAATGGCGGGGCCACCCTTAGCGCGTTAAGCGGCAATGACACGCTGATCGGCGGCACCGGCAGTGATCTGCTGGACGCGGGCACTGGCAATGACTGGATCGTCGCATCGCGCGGCCATGACACGGTTCTGGGCGGCGCAGGGGAGGATACGTTTGTGTTCGACTTTGAACGGGATCAGGCCATCGTACAAACCGTGGGCTTGAAAACAGGCGTCACCACGGCGCTTGGCGTCACGTCTTTGTCAGATGTTGAGACCCTGAAATTCAGTTCCGGCACAGTTGCGATTGCCGCAGCCATAACACCCACGTTGCGTGGTGACGCTGGGTACGAGCGCACTGATGTATCCTCCACAATTATAGCAGACGATCTGGTGAATGCAGTCACTATGACCGGCACGCGCAACATTGGTTTTATGGGCGGAGCTTTGGCCAATAATGTGATGGGCAATGCGGGCAACAACCAGATCCACGGCGAAGGTGGCAATGACCGGTTGTTTGGGGGCTTGGGCCAGGATTTCCTATTTGGCGGCATCGGCGACGATTATCTGCATGGGGGTGCCGGCAATGATACCCTGACGGGCGGTGCGGGCAATGATACCTTGTCAGGCCGTCAGGGTGCCGATTTGTTTGTTGCCAGCGAGGGCAGCAATACTGTCGATGATTTCAACATTGCCCAAGGCGATACAGTTGCCTTCCGGGGCTATACCAGCGCGGATCTGATACTGTCTTTGGGTAAGTATCTGGCGGGGCAATCTTCATCTGCGGATCATTTCACCCTGTCGTCTCAGGTGCTGAACGGCAAAGCTACACTGACGATTGTATCAGACGCGGGTGACAGCCTGGCCCTGCAAAATATCCAAGCCGCTGATCTGCACACGTATCTGCTGACCTAGATTTGCCAGCGCTTCGTCCTAACGAAGCTAAAACGAGGATTCGCTGTTGGTTAATACAATCCAAAGGCGATTCGGGATTTATTTCATTCTACCCCTAGGCGCGCCTACAGAAGTGACCGTCTTTAGCACTGGAATTAAGCATAAGTCTGAAATTTATGCCAAATTATGCTATAATCCTGCAATTATCACCGCATTTTTGCAGAGTGTCATTGCCCCGACACAGAGATGCGGTAAACTCACCATTAAGTCGTCAGATCGCACACATTTCTGACAATATCTGAACCGTGGGGTGGGGATCTTACGGAGCCTAGTTGTGAATACCGAAGAGCCTATCATAAAGATCGCAGTCTTTGATCAAAATCCAATGCTGGCATTGGGGATTTGTTCGTTGCTGGAAAAACGGCAAAACGTACGGGCATTTCCGATGAACATGCCTGATAATGGCGAGCCCGCGCGGCTGGCGAATTTTGACGTAGCGATCATTGATCCTTGCCAAACTGATCTTGCGCCAGCCGACGTTGTGGCCATTCTGGCCGCGCGCCACAGTACGCAATACCTGATAGGCTATTTTGGAGATGTATCTGTTGCAACAGCGCGTGCTTGTATTGCGGCTGGCTTCAAGGGTTTCTTGCCAAAAACGGCGGCGCTTGACGCTTTGCAAACGGCGATATCAGCCGTGCAAGCTGGTGCACTTTACATCGATGGCAGTCTTGCCGATCTGCTGTATGAACCTCCTACATTGCGGCCCGTGGCACGGTCGCGCAACCTGACGGACCGTGAGACTTATGTGCTAAAATCTGTTGCGCGGGGTAAAAGCCTGAAGGAAATTGGTCTTGAACTGGCACTGTCGTCCAAAACCATTGAAACTTACAAAGCGCGGGGCAGTACAAAGCTGAACCTGCAAGGACGGCGCGCCATCGTGGAATATGCGATTCGCAGCGGTTGGGTGCAGTAGCGCAGGGTTATTTCACCCTAAATTTTTGATGTATTGTTGAACAAACAGAAACGCCTTGGCGCTGCGTTTTGCGTTGCGTAATCCTGCTGCGATGCAGCGTATTTTCCGAGGAACCCTTACAAATTTATCTGCAGTTTTGTAAGGCTTTTGGTAAATCTTAATGAACAGTTAAGGGCTTACCCCGACTTTCCAATCGCACATACCACAACTTAAGGTTGTTTTACGCCGCACCGCCGCATTTGGCGCGG
>JACMNW010000023.1 GCA_014378345.1 Pseudorhodobacter sp.
ACAACGATGGGTCAGCCGAAGAGCTTGCCGCTGCCAGCCCAGTCAGAGGGCTTCACATCGTCGAAGATCACATAGATGTAGCTCGCATCGGTCTTTGTGTTGCGCACGATGCTTTCGGTGATCTCTTGGGCGACTTTCTGTTTTTCTTCGGCAGATTTGCCTTCGAACCAGCTGACGCGTACCACGGGCATGATGTGTCCTTTTCCATAATCCTAGCGCCGCACAGCTGCTTGTGCCGCAAGCTGCAAGCGCGGGATGGCTTGCCTTTCCCCTGTTTAAACGTATCCTGAATCCCTATAAATGTCGCATCCGTTGCTTCAGAGTGGAGCCCAATTCTACAATGCCCCAGATGGATCATCTTCCCGGCGTAGAGGCCTTCGTTGAAGCGGCACGCTACCTAAGCTTCACCGAGGCGGCGCTGCATCTGGGCGTGACCAAATCCGCGGTCGGCAAAAGCGTCAACCGGCTGGAGGCGCGTCTTGGCACCAAACTGATCCATCGCAGCACGCGCCGGCTGGTTTTGACGGCGGACGGAGAGGCGTATCTTGCGGTCGTGCGCGGCGCGTTGGAAGAGATCGCTGCAGCCGAGACCTTCCTGTCGAGTGGCAACCGCGACATCGCCGGCCGTTTGCGCATTGATGCGCCTGCGGCATGGGGGCGTCAGGTGCTGTTGCCCATTCTCGTGGAAATCACGCAAGCCCATCCACGCCTGCACCTGTCGTTGTCCTTCACCGACCGGATAATTGACCCGATTGCAGAGCGTGTCGATCTGGTGATCCGCTTTGGCGAAACCCAGGACACCAGCGGCCTGATCACCCGCAAACTGACCGAGCAGCGCGCCCCGCTTGTCGCCTCGCCCCCCTATCTGGCGCTCAGAGGCGTCCCGGAAACACCAGAGAATCTACACCGCCATGCCTGCATCACAGGCATTCGCGGCGACGTTCCGACCGGATACCGGATCGCACGCGGCGCTTTGCCTGCCGAACGGCTGGCCGTTGTTGCGACCCATGAAATCGGTGACGGCTCTGCCGTAGTGGAAGCCTGCATCGCGGGACTTGGAATAGCACAGATGCCGATGTCATTGGTGGCGCTGGCTTTGGCAGATGGCAGGCTGGTGGAAATCCTGCCCACTTTTGGCACCGCGCCGGTCGGCATTTATGCCCTATGGCCTCAAACGCGTCATCTGCTGGCACGGGTCCGACACGTTGTGGATGTGCTGGCGGAAAAGGGGCAGCAGGGGTTTCTTTAGCTGCACGGATCCTGGTAGCCTGAACACCAATGGGGCACCAAGGAACAAGTATCTTCGCTGACTTGCCGAAAGCCCAATTGTGCCGCTTGATCTTACCCTGCACGTTTTCGGATATTCGAACGGCCCACATTGTCTCTGACTGCCTGGATGGCCTTTGCAAGGAGAACGCCCCCGGGGCTGCAAAACCGGGCAGTTGCGTCAGCGCGTAAGGAGCCGCGTCAGCATGTGGCGGACATGATCCTGGCCGCCGAAAAATATGGCGAGGACACGCACCCGCTGTTCGGCCTCGTTCACGTCGAACCAATAGATGGCACGGTCGATTGTCAG
>JACMNW010000024.1 GCA_014378345.1 Pseudorhodobacter sp.
CCGATCACCGGCTTGGCCAGTTCGGCGGCCTCTTCGGTGTCGCTGGACTTCACGCAGAACAGGATGATGTCGGCGCAGTCCTGTCCAGTGAGCGTGTCGACCACTTTCGCGTTCACTGACCATTCTCCCTCGACAGCCGAGCGGATGCGCAGGCCATTTTTTTTAATCGCTTCCAGGTGCGCGCCGCGTGCGACGAAGGTTACATCATGGCCAGCCCTGGCCAGTTTCGCGCCAAAATAACCACCCGTTCCACCACTACCAACGACAATAATTCGCATGATATTCTCCTCGATTGCCGGCCTACGCCGGGATTTTTTGCGTTTCTTCAGGTGCACTGGCATCCGTGCTGGATTTTGCCGCGGCTTTGAAGACGCTCATTGATAACACAGCCAAGCATGCTGTGCTCACAACCAGAACGGAGGTCACCGGACAATTCGGAACCTGCTGCATTCAACCGCGCAAGCCGGCCGAGTCACTGTTCGGATGCAGCGGCGCTCGCTTTGTGAACATCGGGTGCCCGTGGATCGCGGCTCTGGCGCATTTCCTCTTTCAGTAGACCCAGTTCCCGCTCCAGGCGTTCGATGCGATCGAGCGTATGGTCGAAGCTGGTGGAATCCAGCGATATCAGGAAAGCCCATGCGGCCGCGAGAGCACGGCGGCCATCAATCCACTCCCGTGAAAAACTCGCTCGCAATCTTCCACTGGCCGCCAATCCTGAGCAGCTGCATGGTCTTCCATCCGGCATAGGATTCTGTTGACGTGGAGTTGACAAACACAAGCGATACCTGTGCCAGAGTTCCAGCCTGCTGGATGGTCACGTTCTGGAATCTTTGATGGAAGGCGGGTCCTTCGAAAACGCCCTTGCGGAAACTCTCATAGTTCTGGGTGCCATGCTCGGCGCCTTTGGCTGAAGCAGCTACGCCGGCGTCCGAGAAGGGGATGCTCTTGTTTAACAGAAGCACTTCAAACCGCCGCTGGTCCTGCGTTGAAACCGCGGCCGTGTACTCGCTCAGCAACTTGTCGATGGCGACCCTGTCGGCACCGATGCTATCGAATTTTTCGGGAACCGGTGCGGCGTAACCCGCTGTCGCCGACGCTAACAAAAGAACTGTGAGTAGAAAAATGACGCGCAGTTTGCTCATACGACTTCCTGGTTGCAGTGAAGGCCGATCGTGAGAATCGGCCTTGGCATGATTGCTGCCGGCGGTTGTACTTCAGGCGGCGTTTGCGGAGACGATCATCTGCCCGCAAAGCACCGCCTGCACTTTTATTTCTGCGCGACGACTGTCACAAAATGCACCTTCGGCGCAACGGCAAACAGCCGATCGGCTTCCGCTACAAGCTCTGCGCCGCCTGCGCCGTTCATGTGGTCTTCGCGCGCCTGGGTGGTATCGAACGTGTCGAAGATGCGGTACTCGCCGGTCTCGCCTTCGATCTTCGTCGCGTGCCACGACAGCGTTCCCGGCTCGCCCCGCGTAATCGCCGCTTCCTTGGCGAGGAACTTCTCGACTTCAGCTTCCAGACCGGGTTTTGCCTTCAGTTCAACCAGCAATGCGTACTTGGCCATTTTGATATCCTATCTTTAACAGTTGGGGGAGATGCAGCAGGCGGCGTTTGCGGCGACGATCGTCGCACGGCCAAGCA
>JACMNW010000277.1 GCA_014378345.1 Pseudorhodobacter sp.
CGAAGCTATCTCAGCGGCGAAACATCCCCCCCACTCCAAACTCCGCTTATACCCAGCCGAATTGATCGCAGGCCCCGCCCGTGGTTTTGTCTGTGAAAACTACGGCCAAAAGTTTGAACTGCCCGCGCGCGGCCCCATCGGTGCCAACTGCATGGCCAACCGGCGTGATTTCAAAACCCCCGTCGCCGCCTTTGAAGACCGCGAGGTTCCTTCCACTGTCACCATCAAATGGTGTGGCCAGTTTCACGAAACCCACATCGGCCACAGCCCGTTGGATGTGGTCGCCTGGCACGGCAACTATTGCCCGGTGAAATACGATCTCACCACCTATTGCCCGGTTGGGGCTGTTCTGTTTGACCACCCTGACCCGTCGATTTTCACCGTCCTCACCGCCCCTTCCGGCATTGAAGGCACCGCAAATATCGACTTCGTGCTGTTCCGTGAACGCTGGACCGTGGCGGAAAACACCTTTCGCCCGCCGTGGTATCACAAGAATATCATGTCCGAACTGATGGGAAATATTTACGGCGTCTATGATGCCAAACCCAAAGGCTTTGTCCCCGGGGGCATGTCCTTGCACAACTGTATGTTGCCGCACGGCCCCGACCAAAACGCGTTTGAGGGCGCGTCCAACGCCAGCCTTGGCCCTGACAAACTTGATAACACCATGTCCTTCATGTTCGAGACCCGCTTTCCCCAACACATGACCACCTTCGCCGCAACCGAGGCGCCCTTGCAGGATGACTATATCGACTGCTGGACCTCGCTTGAGAAAAAGTTCGATGGAACGCCCGGTCTGAAATGACCTTGCACTAGATGAAAACCATTGGCCAAAGCCTTCGCATCGCAGGGCGACATGACGGAAAAGGAAATCGCCTTCATCGAAATCGGTGATGGTCTTTGGGCCTTCACCGGCCAAGGCAACCCCAATTCCGGCGTCATCATCGGCGACACATCTGTGATGATCATCGAGGCGCAAGCCACCCCGCGCTTGGCCGCCAAGGTAATTGATGGTAATTTAACAGAGGGCTACGGGAAGTGTATAACAATCACACCAAGTCAAAACGGCTCGGAAAACGTAAATCAACCTTTAAGGACGCGTTATGAAACGCTTTATGATCGCAGCCGCTTTAAAATATCCAAACTGGGGTAGCCATCCGGCACCATGCCAATAGACCGTTGAAACGCCTTCACGGCGGCAATGGTATTTGGCCCGATTTTGCCATCCACCCCGCCGGGATTAAAACCGGCACCGGTCAGGCGTTCTTGCATCTCAACGCGTTCATCCACCAAAAGTGCGCGGTCGTCGCGCGGCCAGCTGGCTTGAATGGCCGGGCCGCCTTTCAAGCGGTCGGCCAGATGCCCTACGCCAATGACGTAAGCATCAGCAGAATTGTAGCGTTCAATCGCCTGAAAGTTCCGGAAAATCAAAAACGCTGCCCCGCGCGCGCCTGCAGGCAGCAAAATTGAGGCCGTACCATGATCAGGCAACTGCCCACCATCAACCAAGCGCACACCCAGCGCCCGCCAATCGGCCACAGATTTTTTCACCCGGTCGCCGCTGACGGAATAATCATATTCCAGCGGCAACTTAATCTCCACGCCCCAAGGCCGTCCCGCCTGCCAGCCCGATTTTGCCAGATACGCAGCAGTAGACGCCAGCGCATCGGCGGGATTGTCTGACCAGATATCGCGTTTGCCGTCGCCCGTAAAATCCACCGCGAAGGCAAGATAAGATGTCGGAATGAATTGCGTATGCCCCATAGCACCCGCCCAGCTACCCGTCATTTTAGCTGCCGTCACATCACCGTTTTGCAGGATTTTCAGCGCCGCCACCAACTGCTGTTCAAAAAATGCGCCTCGTCGCCCGTCATAGGCCAGCGTGGCCAAGGATTCGATCAGCGGAAAATCCCCCCGGAACGTGCCATAGGAACTTTCCAAACCCCAGACAGCGACGACAATTTCCTTGTCAACGCCGTAAGTTGCCTCGATCCTATCCAGCAGTTTGCGGTTTTGGCGCAGCGCCTTCTTGCCATTTTCAATTCGGCTGTCCGAGGTTGCGCTATCCAGATAATCCCAGATGGTTTTGGTAAATTCGCTTTGATTGCGGTCTTTGGTGATGACATCGGGGTTGTACTGAACGCCCCGAAACGCACGGGCAAAGGTGCCTGCCGCTATGCCTTTGGCAAGCGCACGGGTACGGAAACCCTGTGTCCAACCCTCCAGCCCTGCCTGATTGCCGACCTGTTGTATCACTTCGGGGCCTTTCTGCAGCTGGGGTGGTGCGGCTGGCATCAACGGCCCACCAAAAGCTGCAGACGCCAAAAGGCAAATTCCCAAAGACCCGATCAAACCCTGCATTCTGCCACCGCTCTTTTTTATCGTTAGGGTAAGTCTAGCGGCATTGTTTGCATCGGGAAAGCCAGTGCCGGTGCAATCGGCAAAGAAGGTTATTTGCGCCGACGGCTGACACTGCGCGCAATCTTTGCCCCGCGTGCCGCCGATTGCGCTGGCTTGCGTGGGTTTGATCTGCCTTTGCGCGGTTGACCCGCAGGCAAGGTGGCGCCTTCAAGCGACAGCAAATCCAGCAGCAGCCCGCCCGTCACGGGTGTTGCTTCGGCCAGCCGCACCAAAACTCGCTGGCCAATCCCAATCACCATGCCACTATCCGCGCCCATCAGGGTTTGGCTGTCCTGGTCATAATGATAATATTCGCGGCCAACCGACCGAATCGGGATCAAGCCATCAGCCCCGGTTTCGTCCAGCCGCACAAACAGACCAAACCGCTGCACACCGGAAATGCGTCCGGCAAATTCGGCGCCCACACGGTTTGCCAAAAACGCCGCCAGATACCGATCTGTCGTATCGCGTTCGGCAACCATCGACCGGCGTTCGGTATCGGAAATCAGTTTTGCCGTTTCCGCCAGTCGTTCAACATCGCCCGCCGACAATCCATCATCCCCCCAGCCATGACCGGCAATCAGCGCCCGATGCACGATCAGATCGGAATAGCGCCGAATGGGCGATGTGAAATGCGCATAG
>JACMNW010000278.1 GCA_014378345.1 Pseudorhodobacter sp.
TGCGGCCTCATCCGTGCCATCGGTCGCCTTCTTCAGCGCCCCTTCGGCAGTGGTGACAGCGGCCTTGGCAACCTTCAACGCCGCTTCCGCACCCGTCAAAGCTGTTAGCGCCGCCGCGTCGATCCCGACCTTTGCTTCGTCAAGTGCGGCCTTTGCTGCCGTGATAGCAGCTGCGTTCGCCACCCCGTCAAGCGACGCAATCACAGTTTCGCCGATCTTGACCTCTGCAATCGCACCGGCAGCACCTTCCACCGTGCTGTAGTTGACTGATGTTTTCGCAAGCTGAGCTTTTGCAATATCGCAAGATGTCAGGAACTTAACGGTGGGAGAGTTCGCCGGATTGAACTGAAACGAACAGTCATCCGGTGCCGCAGTAACAGTCACAGGCACCTGATGCGCCGCATAAAGTGCTGGGTTCGCCGTTTTTGTAAGAAAGCCGAACACTGGCAGATAGGTCAGTGCCGCAATCAGGCAGCCCGCCAGAATAATCGGCTTGCGGCCAATTTTATCTGAAAGCGAGCCAAAGAACAAAAACCCACCGGTTCCAAGGATCAACGACCAAGCCACCAGAACGTTGGCGGTAAAGCTATCAACCTTGATGACATTCTGGATAAAGAACAGCGCATAAAACTGCCCCGAATACCAGACCACGGCTTGCCCCGCCGTCAGACCAAACAGCGCAATCAAGGCAATCTTGCCGTTCTTCCAATTGCCAAACGCCTCGGTTAGCGGAGCCTTGGATGCAGCACCCTCTTCCTTCATCTTTTTGAAGGCTGGGGATTCGTTCATTTGCAAACGGATATACAACGAGATGCCCAGCAAAAAGATCGACATCAAAAACGGAACTCGCCAGCCCCAGGATTGAAACGCCGTCAGCATCTTTGGCGTGCCATCTGCGTTCATAATCGCAACCCCGGCCGCATCCAGATCAGCCACGCTTGGATAGTTCGCATTCACATATCCCGTCACCGTCAAAATCACGACAAGCGACAGCAAAAGTCCCAGCGTCGCCGTGGTCTGGATGAACGCGGTAAAGTATCCGCGTTGGTTGGCGGGCGCATGTTCTGCCACATAGATTGCAGCGCCGCCATATTCACCGCCAAGTGCCAGGCCCTGCAACATCCGCAGACCGATCAGAATGATCGGTGCCGCCATGCCCCAGCTTTGATAGCCGGGCAGCAGACCCACAAGGAATGTTGAAAGACCCATGATCAGAATGGTCATCAGAAAGGTGTATTTCCGCCCGATCAGATCGCCCAATGATCCGAACACCAGCGCGCCAAACGGACGCACCAGAAAGCCTGCAGCAAACGCCAAAAGTGCAAACACATTGCGTGTCGCTTCCGGGAACGGCGCAAAGAACTGCGCGCCGATCACTGCCGCGAGTGAGCCGAACAAATAGAAATCATACCATTCGAAAATTGTTCCCGCAGACGAAGCAAGGATAACCTTCTTTTCTTCGCGGGTCATCGGGCGCGATCTTGCCCCGATATTTGCCGTTACGTTTGCCATGACTGGCGTCCTCCCTGTTGATCCGGCCTTATGCCGGTTTGCTGTTTTGATCATTTGGCTATGCGGCAATGGTCCCCGCAAAGGCGGGGTTTGGCCACAGAACCGATAATCATCGTCCCCTCCTCCGCGCCCTGTCTTGTGCCGGGCGCGGCCACCCTTTTTGTCAGCCCCGGTTCATCCGGTTGGCTATCAATTCCTCCACCACCGACGGATCGGCCAGCGTGGAAATATCGCCCAAAGCGCCGAAATCATTTTCGGCAATCTTGCGCAAAATCCGGCGCATGATTTTGCCCGACCGTGTTTTCGGCAAGCCCGGTGCCCATTGAATAAGATCAGGCTTGGCAATTGGGCCGATTTCGGCGCGCACCCACGCCTCCAGTGCTTTGCGCAAAGGTTCGGTAGGCTCGGCACCCTTCATCAAGGTCACATAGGCATAGATGCCCTGCCCTTTGATATCATGCGGGTAGCCCACCACCGCCGCCTCGGCCACGTCTGGGTGCGCCACCAGGGCACTTTCCACCTCGGCCGTACCCATTCGGTGGCCCGACACGTTGATCACATCATCGACGCGTCCAGTGATCCAGTAGTAGCCATCCGCATCCCTGCGGCAGCCGTCGCCGGTGAAATAATACCCCGGATATTGGCTGAAATAGGCTTCCTCGAACCGCGCATGATCGCCCCAAAGGGTGCGCATCTGCCCCGGCCAGCTGTCGGCAATGCACAGCACGCCATCCGCTTCAACCGCCGTTTGCACGGCAGCTGTTGCTGGGTCTAACACCACGGGTTTCACGCCAAAAAACGGCAGTGTGGCCGACCCCGGCTTTTGTGGCACCGCCCCCGGAATGGGCGTAATCAGATGCCCGCCGGTTTCCGTTTGCCAGAATGTATCAACAATCGGCCGCGTACCCTTACCGACATGCACATTATACCAATTCCACGCTTCGGGGTTAATCGGTTCTCCAACCGTGCCCAGCAATTTCAGGCTGGAAAGATCGTGCTTTTCTACCCATTCTGGCCCCTGTGCCATAAGTGTGCGAATGGCGGTAGGGGCGGTGTAAAACTGCGTCACCTTGTGCTTGGCGCAGACCTCCCAGAACCGCCCTGCATCGGGGAATGTGGGCACGCCTTCGAACATTACGGTCGTCGCCCCATTCGCCAGTGGGCCGTAAATGATATAGCTGTGCCCGGTCACCCAGCCCACATCGGCGGTGCACCAAAACACATCGCCATCATGATAATCAAAACTGATCTGATGCGTCATCGCGGCATACACCAGATAGCCACCGCTGGTATGCACCACGCCCTTGGGCTTGCCGGTTGACCCAGATGTATACAGAATAAACAGCGGATCTTCCGCCGCCATTTCAACGTAGGCGCAGTAAGGCGCAGCAGCCGCCATTTCCGCCTTCAAATCCACATCACGACCATCTACCCAAGATATCTGATCACCGGTATGTTTGACCACAAGGCATTTTACCCGGTCATCGCAATGCAGCAATGCTGCATCCGCCGCATCCTTCAACGCAGTCTTCTTGCCGCCACGCGGTGCAAAATCAGCCGTAATCAGAACCTTAGCTGCAGAATCGTTGATCCTGTTCGCCAACGCATCCGCTGAAAACCCCGCGAAGACGATCGAATGAATAGCGCCGATCCGCGCACAGGCCAGCATGGCATAGGCCGCCTCTGGGATCATCGGCATGTAAATAACCACCCGGTCGCCGCGCTTTACACCCTGTGCTTTCAGCACATTCGCCATCCGACAAGTCTGTTCCAATAGCTGCGCATAGCTGATGTGTTTGGAAGGTGTTTTCGGATCGTCAGCCTCCCAGATGATTGCGGTCTGGGAAGCACGCGAAATCATGTGCCGGTCAATACAGTTTGCAGACACATTCAGCGTGCCGTCTTCGAACCATTTGATAGAGACGCGGCCCATATCAAATGTGCTGTTTTGAATAAGGGTGTAGTCTTTGATCCAATCGATCCGCTTTCCCTGTTCAGCCCAAAACCTGTCTGGTTCACTGACAGAAGCTGCGTACATCTGCGCATAGGACGCGCTGTCCACATGTGCAGAAGCAACAAAGTCAGCCGAAGCCGTGTAAACGCCTTGCGCGCGGCCAAGATCGGTCATGAATGGTTCCCCCAAAAGCAGGCCGATTTTAGCCTGCTTCTTCTTACTCGCCGCAAAGCAAGCTCGCAATCCTTGGAGAACTGTAGATCATTTGTAAAGATATTGGTAACTATTTATAAAATATTGTTTTTCTTGCAAATTTATTTACAAAACTAACATGAAAATTGTAAATTATCGTAAATCAGCTTGGAAAATGTCCAATTCTTCAAAAGATATACTGCTTCACCTACGGCGACTTGCGCACGGACCGACCGTGACGCCATTTTCGCTGTATCAGGTTTAACGCATCTAACGGGCGGCCCGACCCGCTTTGGCGCGCCAGCCCAGTGATTCTTCTGGATGAAAAAAAGGTGGCCGCGAAAGGCCACCTTGCTGTGTTGATTGGGAAAGCATCAGACCGGATTATCGCAGCGGATCGTCACTTGCATCAGGCCCTTTACAGGGGTCGGCCAACGCAAATTCACCAGTGCGTTTTGTGCACCCTGTTCGACCTGAACATAGGGCATCACATATTGTGCCGCATTGCTGGTATTGGTGACTGGACCCTCTGCTACCAAAGACTGCACGTTTCGCGCCCGCGACGCGAACGGCAAATACGCCGAGGCATCAACGACCCAAGTATCTGCCGCCGTGTTTTGCGTATGCTCAACCATAACTGGGCTTACGGTCATTTGGGTCACACCATTATAGGTGTTTGCGTCAAAGGCGATATTGCGAAAGCGCGTATAGTCCAGCGTTGCAAAAGTTGTATCAACCATTTCTACCCGGTCGATTGTGCCATTCAAAACCCGAAACACGTTGTTTGAAACGCTTAAACCATTCACGAAATGCCCAGATCCACGCGGGGTAATCACCAAAAAGCGGAACCACGGTGCTACATCATTCACTGTAAAAACATTGCCCGACAGGGTCAGCCCGCCAAACGAAAATTCGCTAAGAAACGCTGGTTCGGCATCATGCTCGTTCGACCATTCGATAAAACTGTTATCGATATAGTTTCCCGTCATCAACGATTTCACATTGCTGGAAGTAAAGATTATCCCCGCCCTGCGCACACCCGCAGTTTCACCATCACCCTGAAAGAAATGATTTCCAATCAATATGTTACCCGTCCCACCAATAACCGCAAAATGGGCAAATCGCACAACGCGGTTATTCCTGATTTTGGCATCGTTCCCGTTTATATTCATCGCAATCGTTGTACGGTTCTGGGCCGGCAGTGAAAACTCGTTCGACCTGAACTCGCACTGCTCGACTGAGATGCTGGCACATGCGTCGCCGATGGATGTGATACCTCGATCCTTTGGCTGATCAATGATCGTGTCGCCGATCCGAAACGTCGTGCCCTGCTTTGCCAGCAAAATGGCGCTGGCAATTCCCGCGCAATCAAATTCCATCTTTGATATCTCGAAGCGAGCCAAGTTCGAAAAGCCACTGAAATCCAGAAGATACTTGTAGCGGTTAAAGGTAAA
>JACMNW010000279.1 GCA_014378345.1 Pseudorhodobacter sp.
CGGTCTGCATGCGCGCGACGTTGCGGCTCCAGCTGCCGGGATGCTTGCGGATCCAGACAACGGCTTTCGCATCTATCGGCGCGAATGCGTGATGTGCCACACTCCGGCCGGGCGTACCCCGCAGCCGATGGCCGTGGGTTTCAACCCTCAGGCCCCGAATTTTGGCCCCGGTGCCGACGACATGAGCGAGGCTGAATTGTTCTGGGTGACCGAGAACGGTATCAGGTTTACCGGAATGCCCGCTTGGGGTCCGTCGCTGAAAGACAGCGAGATCAGCGATGTGGTGGCGTTTGTGATGGCCCTGCCCAAGATGACGCCTGCGGACTATGACGCGATCGACAAGCGCATCCTTGATACCGGCACTACGCCCTGATCAACAAGTAGGGTCCGCACATCGGTTGGGCGTCATGGTACTGGTCCTGACTATGTGCGTGGGTTAGCTATCACCCCTCGGTCGTGGCGCAATGTCATTCAGAAACGCCGCAAGCAGGCCCCAAAGGATAACAGATGTCCGATGCTCCAAAACCCGATTGTTGTACGCAAGCGGACTCAGACCCGGAACACCTCAACCAGACTTGCTTTTGCATCACGCTGGACCAGCGCGACTTGGCGCAAGCGCTGGACACGGCCTCGGGCGAGCCGGGTTTGCACGGCCGCATCGCGGCCAGCCATCCGCATCTCTTTTCCAACGTTCCGGTGTTCCTGACCGCAACGGCGCTGCAAGCAATGACCGACACGGTCGCGGCAATCGAAGAGGTGGCAGCGATCCCGGCCTTCCGCGATGCCGTGCTTGGCTGGGCCCCTCCGATTGCCCACCCCGATCGCGGGCCGCGAGGGGCGCTGATGGGCTATGATTTCCATCTTGGCGACGATGGACCGAAACTGATCGAAGTGAACACCAATGCCGGGGGTGCCTTTCTGAACGCCCTGCTGGCACAGGCGCAGGCCCAGTGCTGCATCGGGCGGGTGGTAGTCGCGGAAGACACCCTTGTCGCTAGGTTCGAGGCGCAGGTGATCGCGATGTTCCGAAGCGAATGGCAGCGGCAGCGTGGGGCTGCCTCGCTGCGCCGGATTGCCATTGTGGATGATGCGCCGCAGGATCAATACCTGTATCCCGAATTCGTTCTGGCCCAGCAGATGCTGGTCCGCCACGGCATCGACGCGGTGATCTGCGACCCACAGGCTCTAATCTTGGGCGACTCCGGACTCAGCTTTGGCGATTTGCCAATTGATTTGGTTTACAACCGGTTGGTGGACTTCACCTTGTCCGAACCACGCCACGCCGCCTTGCGCGACGCCTACCAGACGGGCGCTGTGGTCCTGACGCCCAATCCGCACAATCACGCATTGTTGGCACATAAACGCAATCTGATCCTGCTGTCCGACCCCGCCGCCTTGGCCGCGCTTGGCGTGGAGCCGAAACTGGCGGACCGCCTGCGCGCCGTCCCACAAACCCGACTGGTGACACCCCAGAACGCCGAGGAGTTGTGGCTGACCCGGCGGCAATTGTTCTTCAAACCAGTCTCGGGACACGGCGGCAAAGCGGTCTATCGCGGCGACAAGCTGACGAAATCGGTCTGGGCCGAGATTGCCCGCGCTGATTATGTGGCGCA
>JACMNW010000280.1 GCA_014378345.1 Pseudorhodobacter sp.
AACCTCCGAATGTCGGTACCAAAAACCGATGCCTTACCGCTTGGCGACGCCCCAACTGAGCCGGGTGTGTAGCGAAGGCCTTGTGACCCTGCAAGTGCCTTTTCACGCAAACTGCCAAAGCGTGCTGCCCCAAGAGATTAGATTTAACCGGCAACGCAACTGGCTCTGAACCTCGTGGTACTATTGCGAACCTTTCCGAATAATGCAGTTTCTGGAATCGGAAGGAATTTCATGAATTTCAGAACCATCGCCCAACTCTGCGCTGTATTAATTAGCGGTTTTCCAATGATGGTAAGTGCCGCATCCGGCTATGCAGATTGATGCGAAATTCGTTTTGCGGTCATGCCGCAAATGGCGGGGGTAGTGCAAGATCTTGCTTTGCGGGGGATGGCGGAGACGCCGGTGTTCATTACCGTCGATCCAAAACGCGATACCGTGGCAAGTCTTGGGCTGGCTTTGCAGGTTTACGGGCCAATTTTTGTTGGCTTGACGGGGAATGACGCGGCCCTGCAGGTAGTTCATCGCGCATGGCAGTTTCCTGTATTTGCTGGTTGCGGACGGCAAGTTTTTGACTGTGATCCCACCCATACTTTCAGATGAGAAAGTTGTTGATCTGAAAGCAGCTTTTTACCCCTGCGGGTTAACAAGACATTGCTGCGCTGTAGCTGGCGCGTTACCACACCCAGATGAATGTTGACGTAATTGTTCTTGGCGCGGGTGCCGCAGGCATGATGGCCGCCATTGAGGCGGGCAATCGCGGCCGGCGTGTCTTGATCGTTGATCATGCCAAAGCGCCGGGTGAAAAAATTCGCATCTCTGGCGGTGGTCGGTGCAATTTTACCAATCTTGGTATCGCGGCAGATCGGTTTTTGTCACGCAACCCACGGTTTGCCTTGTCTGCCCTGAAGCGTTTTACCCAATTTGATTTCATTGCCCGAATGGATGCGGCAGGCATTGCATGGCACGAAAAGACCCTTGGCCAATTGTTTTGTGACGGCTCTGCCACCCAAGTGATCGCGATGCTCACGGATGCAATGGCGCGTGCCGGGGTGATGATGTGGACCGGTTGTGCATTGGGCGCGGTTACCAAAAAGGGGTCAGAGTTCCACGTTGAAACTGCGCAGGGGCGGGTGATAGCGCACTCCGTCATCGTGGCTACGGGCGGTAAGTCAATTCCCAAAATGGGGGCCACTGGCTATGGCTACCAGGTCGCGACCAGCTTTGGGTTGCCTTTGGTTGAAACCCGTCCGGCACTGGTTCCTCTTACCTTTGCGGTGCAGGATCTTGAACATATGACGCCTTTGTCAGGCGTGTCAGTTAAGGGCCGGGTGCAATCTGGCAAGGCCGGGTTTGATGAGGCGGTTTTGTTTACCCACCGCGGCTTGTCTGGCCCGGCGATTTTACAGATATCCAGCTACTGGCGTGAAGGAGGTACGATCAGTCTGGATATGGCCCATGGGCATGATGTCGATGCAATTCTTGCCGCGGCCAAGCAAGAGAACGGGCGCATGGCACTGCGAACCGCCCTTGGCCGTATCTTGCCCGAACGGCTTGCCCGATATGTTGAAGCCGATCTGAAAATCGCCACGCCCATGGCGGAGTTATCGCGCGCATCGCTAAATCGGGTCGCTGAACGGGTTCACCGGTGGCAACTGACGCCGGTAGGCTCCGAAGGTTACCGCACCGCAGAGGTAACCCTTGGCGGCGTAGACACGGACGCGCTTGATGCCAAAACGATGCAGGCAAAAGCCATACCTGGCCTATTTTTTACAGGCGAGGTTGTTGATGTGACGGGTTGGCTTGGCGGATACAATTTTCAATGGGCGTGGTCATCGGGTTGGGCGGCAGGGCAGGCGGCTTAAACCAGCCAGTTTACGCACGCATGGGGTCTGACTTTGCCAAAGCATCAAACCGCATCAGGCTTTGCACCAGTGCCCCCATTTGCGACAGCGGGATCATGTTTGGCCCATCTGAAGGTGCTGCATCAGGGTTTTCATGGGTCTCGATAAAAACGCCAGCAATGCCCAAAGACACTGCCGCCCGTGCCATCACAGGCGCAAATTCCCGTTGCCCGCCGCTTGATCCGCCAAGCCCGCCAGGCTGCTGCACCGAATGGGTGGCATCCATGATAACGGGATAACCCGTGCGCATCATGATGGGCAGGCTGCGCATATCTGTGACCAACGCATTATAGCCAAAACTTGCACCGCGTTCGGTGAGCAGAATCTTGTCATTGCCGGTGGACGCAACCTTTTGTGCGACATTGTCCATATCCCAAGGTGCCAGAAACTGGCCTTTCTTGATGTTGACCACAGCCCCTGATTGACCCGCCGCCAGCAACAGATCAGTCTGTCGGCACAGAAAGGCCGGTATCTGAATAACATCAACCAATTGGCCTACTTCGCGGGCCTGCGCTGCGTCATGCACATCGGTCAACACAGGCAAACCAGAGGCGCGAATGGCTTCCAGCACGGCAAGACCGGCTTCCATGCCCATCCCGCGGCGCCCGCCCAATGACGTGCGGTTTGCCTTATCATAGCTTGCCTTAAACACATATTGGGCCCCAGAGCTGCGGCAAATTTCAGCCATAGCACCGGCGATCGATTGCGCGTGATCCAGACTTTCCAGCTGACAAGGCCCGGCAATAACCAACAAAGGTTGGTTGTTTCCAACAGTCAGGCCCCCAAAAGACACATCTTTCATGTCCATCTTTACGCCGAGACCTGTTCACGCAAAATCGCCGCCGTCATCGAGATCATCAGATAAATTCCCATAAAAATCATCATCGCCACCATCGTATTTTCAAACGACCGCGGAAAAGCCGCCTCATCCGGTGCGACGGGACTAACCGAAAGCGACAGATACCGCACCTGACGATTTGCCTCAATCCGCGAGGTTTCAAGCGACAACAGCGATTGAGACAAGAGCAGCTGGCGGGTTTCTACATTTGCCTTTGCCACCAGCAATTCACTTTGCACTTCAGCCAGCGACAGCCCGCTTTGCCCAGCTTCGGTCAGCTTTGCGCGCAGCGATTGAATTTCAGCGTCAAGTGCTGCCATCCGCTGTTTCAAAGGGGCCATTCTGGCTTGATTTGGCTGCTTGTTCGCCTCCATCTCTGCCAAAGACAGCCGGTCTTGGCTAAGTTTGGTTTCCAGCACCGAGACTTGTTGTGTGATCAAGGATGCTTCAACTTCGGATGACAGAATTTTAAATTTTTCTTGCAGTTCCACCACATTGCGCTGTACAGCCAGCATGTTGGATTCTGCCTCGGCATAGCTTTCGCGCGACCCCTGCATTTGGTCTTCGCGCAACCGCTGCGTCAAATGATCGACCTGTTCTTCGGCATAGCTGATCAACGCCTTTGAAAACGACGCTGCCGTTTCGGGATCAGACGCTATCACATCCATTCTGATCAGGCCTTCGGTCGGATCATAGGAAATTTTGACGTTGCGCCGGTACAATTTATAGGCCGCCTCAGCCGTTGCATCAGGGGCCAGCCTTTGCAAAACGTCTATGTCGGGCTTGTTGAAATGCGATCGAAAGCCGATGTCGGTATCAAGGCGTTGCATGGCGTCGCGCGATTGCAAATAGCCTTGTACGGCAATCGAGTCTTGCGATGTTGCAAATTGCGTGCCGCTGAATAACCCCCCCAGCCCCATGCCTTTTGGTTCGGCCTGCTGAATGACAAATTCTGACCGTGTTGAATACATCGGCGTGGCGATTTTATAGTAATAAATCCCCGCAAGAAGGGTTGGCAAAAACACAAAGAAAAACAGCCGCACATTCATAATGATCAGTTTACGGCGGCGACGTTTTGCCATGTCGCGCTGAATTTTCATCACATCGGCAGCAAGACTTTGCTCTGCTCTTTGCCCGGTCGACGGAAGGCTGATCGGCTTTGCTATCTGCGGCAGTCTGTTGCCAGCGTCAGGTACCGCCTGAAGTTCGCGCGAAGGCGATGGATCCGCTTTTCCATCAGAAGCCACCAGTTCCAGCATTGAATTGCGCTGAAATGGATCAATGCCGCGGGCGCGCAACAGGCGAATTGCGTCAAAGTCAGATGTCGCAGGCAAGCCGTTTTTCATCGCAACTCGGCGCGCAAGCCGCAGTTGGCGCCCGGTCAAACCTTCGCGGCGAATGCTTTCAAGGGCAACTTCCATCTTTGGGTCGACCGCCGCTTCAGGGGAAGCCTCGGTCGGGGAGGCGGCAGACGGGGCAGAACGCGCAGTTGCAAAAGGTTCTGCCCCGAACCCATCATCCATAGGCGATAGAAAATCATTGCCGTCAGATTTGGCCGCTGGCACCGCTTTGGCAGGGTCTGCGCGACGGATACGAAACCGGCTGGCTTTAACTTTGATAGTCATAAAGTTGCTTTGCCTCTTCCAGGGTTTCAAACATGTAAAGCTGGCCGTTTTTCAGGACGGCGGCGGAACTGCAGAATTTTTCAAGTGTCTTGGCTTGGTGTGATACAATTACGACCGTCGCATCTTTCATCCGGTCCCGCAAAAGTGACCCAGCCTTGCGGTTGAATTCAACATCTGTGGTCGCCGGCATGCCTTCGTCTATCAGGTAGATATCAAATTCCAATGCCAACATGAGCGAAAAGGAAAAGCGGGCTTTCATGCCAGCACTGTAGATCGCCAGCGGCATATCAAAGTATTCTTCCAAGCCACAAAGCCAGCGACAAAAACTTTCTACATAGTCAGGGTCCAACCCATAAAGGCGTGCAATAAACCGCGCGTTTTCGGTTGCAGTGTGCTTGGAGACAACCCCCCCCATGAAACCCAGCGGAAATGAGATGCGCGACGTCCGCGTCACGCGGCCCTCATCAGGTTTTTCAAGCCCAGCCATCATATTGATAATGGTGGTTTTTCCCGTGCCGTTTGCCGCAAGGATGCCCAGAGAATTGCCCAATTCAACGCGAAACGACGCACGGTCAAGGATGACTTTGCGTTTCTTGCCAGTCCAGAAGGACTTGCTGACATTTTCAAACTCGATCATGCACGCCTCATGGGCTGCGCCCCATAGCCCAAGGTTTTTCCCTGGTTACTCTACTTCTGTTAACCACACGTTTTTTTTATGGCGTCTGCTGTTCGCCCGGCCCCGCACCCAAAACCTTCTTTGCACAGAGTATGGCTAAAAAAATATGGTTTTACAACGGTACTGCAAGGCTGCTTTTTCGGCTTAAGATTTAAAGCGTCGTCTTGACAAGATTAACGCCGCAGGGGCCGCAAGAAGGCTTAGGGCCAAGCCAAGCCGGGCTGCTTCTTGATCTGCCCCCCCCGGCAAGGCCCGGTCCAGTGTAAGCACGGGCACGGTAAAGCCGATGCCCATTATCAACGCGATTAAATACAAATCCCGTCTGACCAGACCATGTGGCAACAGCAAACCTGCGACCCGCTCAAACAAAATCCAGGCAGCGACCAAACCCATAGGTTTTCCGATCCACATCGCGGCCAACACAGTCAGCGTTATCGGCGAAAATGCCCCAAAGTCTATGCCACCAAAAATAAACCCGAAGAGGAATAGTATGACGCCGACCGGTGCCACCAAACCGTGAGCCAATCGATTGAGCGGATCATGCAGCAGTTCTTCTGCTTCGGCGAAAAGACCAAACGCCCGATCCGCATGCGCGATAGCTGGAATAACGGGCAAAACCCCCAAAGCAGGCGGCAAACCAGCTGCGGCAACACCGATCCAGCTGACAACACCTGCAAAAACATAAGGCCAAAGATATATGGGCTGGCGCTTGCGGCGCTCTGACGCTGTTACATTTGGTCGCCGCCCAAAACCAACCCAAAGAAACAAACTGGCTATCAGCGGCAGTCCCAGCCACAGCAACCGCAAGCTTATGTTCGGATTGGCGATCCCAAGCACAAGTAGGCCAATAATATCTGCGGATATGGTCAACAACAACAGCACATGCAGCGCCATATGTTTTGGTCCGAAAACCCATCGCCCCATCAGATAAC
>JACMNW010000025.1 GCA_014378345.1 Pseudorhodobacter sp.
AGCGAGCGAAATTCGCGGCGGCGGTTGGAGGACCAGTGGATTTGCTCCAACAACTTGTCTTGCCGCAGGCGGGGCGTGACGATGCCCCGATCAAAGAAAAACTGCAGTTCTGCCCATGAAGGATAAGCGGGCGTGCAGCCGTGGCGCGATACCGCGAACGCCCCGCAGGCATTGGCGAATTTAAGCGACGTGGCCCAGGTTTCGTCCTTGAGCCAACCGCGCAGCAGGCCGGACATAAAGCCATCGCCCGCGCCCAGCACGTTAAACACCTCAATCGGGAAGCCTTGGCCGGAAAGCCCGTCATCCAGACTATCTGGGATGGCCCCTTCAAACGCTACTGCCCCCATGGGCCCGCGTTTGCAGACCAAAACGGCGGGGGTGAGGGCGCGGACGCGGCGCAATGCGGCAATGGTATCCGTCGTGCCACCTGCGATATGAAACTCTTCTTCGGTGCCGACAATCAGGTCAAACAGGTGCAGGCTGGCTTGCAATTTTGCACTCACCGCATCTGACGCGATAAAGCGGTTTTCTCCGTCACCATGGCCCGACAGACCCCACAGGTTAGGGCGGTAGTCGATATCAAGTGCTGTGCGCGCGCCGTTGGCTTTTGCAAGTAGCAGCGCTTTTAGAACGGCTGCTTCTGTGCGCGGGTTCGACAAATGCGTGCCAGTGGCAGTGATGCAGCGCGCCTCGGCGATATAGGCGGGGTCGATATCATCTTCGCACAGCGCCATGTCGGCGCAGTTTTCACGGTAGAAGATCAGCGGAAATTGCGTGTCATTGCGGATGCCCAAAATCACCAGCGCGGTCAGGCGTTCGGGGTCGGTATGTACGCCGCGCACATCAACGCCTTCGCGTTGCAATTCTTCGCGGATAAAACGGCCCATATGTTCATCACCAACCCGCGTGATCAGGCCGGATTTCAGCCCCAGCCGCGCGGTACCGGCGGCGATGTTGGTTGGCGATCCACCAATGTATTTCTGAAACGATCCCATATCCTCCAGCCGCCCACCCACCTGCGCGCCATAAAGATCGACGGAAGACCGCCCAATGGTGATTACGTCCAGCATAGAAAGGCCCGCCCATAGAAATCGAAGTTATGGAATATATATTCCATTTGTAAAACAAGACAAATGAAAAGTGCAAAGACGCGCAGGTATCTTGTGCCGCAATCAGGTTCGCCTTGCGCCAACAGCGGTCGCCAATGTTATCGCCAAGGCAAAAGACGCCGAAAGCGCACGGAAATCGCCCATGTCCACTTCGCGCACCAGCAAAGTTGCCGCACCGATCCGTTGCAGCGGCGAATTCAAAGCATCCGTGATGGCAACCACCTTGATGCCCCGACTGGCGGCTAGGGCGGCGGCCTCCAACGTGTTTTGGGTGTAGGGCGCATATGAAATGGCAATCATCGCGTCGCCGGGGTGCAAAAGATGCTGTTGGTCCAGATCGCCTATGCGGTCATGCAGCAGGGCAGGGACGGACATCTTGCCAAAAGCATAGGCCAGATAATAGGCAATCGGAAAGGCGCGTTTCAGGCCAATCAAATGGATGCGAGGGGCTGCTACCAGAATATCAACAGCTGTTTGCAACGCTGCCGCATCGACGGTCGAGGTCAGCGAATCCAGCGATGCGCGCCCGGTTTCTACAAATTCTGCCAGCAAAGCATGGGGATTACCTGCTGCTTCAGCCCGCAACGCATCCAGCCGGGTAGAATAGTTTGGCCAGCGCTGGCTATAATCTTGGCGGAATATCTTTTGCAGTTCGGAAAAGCCGGAAAACCCCAGCAACTGGCAAAACCGCATGAAGGCCGAAGGTTGCACCCCCGCCTCTTGTGCCAGTTCTGCAACTGTGGATACCGCGATCTTGTCTGTGTTCATGGCAAGGTAATCGGCGCATTGGCGCAGGCGCTTTGGCAACGTTTCAGACACTGCAATCAGCCGTTGGCGAAAGTCCTCAACCGAAGTGGGGGCTGCATCCTGCGTCATTGCGGCCTTTGGTGACCTGAGGGGGGATATCGCAAAAGGATGCTCCACTACTGGAATTTTAATTCTATGCGGTGGGCGAAGGTCTGTCTATCCCGATATTGCGGATGCGAATTGCTCTATTTGACGCCTGCTGCCGAACAGATGCCGTGTTTTCGTCAAAAGCGATTGCGGTGTTCTTATTTTGGAATAGAAATTCCAAATCCGGGCGTGTATGCTGATCAGCAGCAGACAGAATTTTCCCGAAGGTCTGGCCTGAAAACTGGCTTCAGGGCAAAATAAGCAGCACTTAACATGGACCAAGTGGCGCGACCTTTCCGCCAGAAAACAGAGGATAAGATGACAGTACGTTTCGGATTATTGGGTGCAGGGCGCATCGGCCGCGTGCATGCCAAGGCCATTACTGGCGATGCCAAGGCCCAACTGGTGGCGGTATCCGATGCGATGCCCGCCGCCGCTCAAGCCATTGCAGATCAATACGGCTGCGGTATTCGCACGATCGAAGCGATTGAGACTTCAAAAGACATCGACGCGGTGGTGATCTGCACGCCGACCGACACCCATGCCGATCTGATTGAACGCTTCGCCCACGCTGGCAAGGCGATTTTCTGCGAAAAACCGATTGATTTGAATGTTGACCGGGTACGCGCCTGCATGAAAGTTGTGGCAGACACCAAAAGCAAGCTGATGGTTGGTTTCAACCGCCGGTTTGACCCGCATTTCATGGCAGTGCGCGCGGCGATTGATGCGGGCAAGATAGGCGCGGTCGAAATGGTGACCATCACATCGCGCGATCCGGGCGCACCGCCGCCCGCCTATATCAAAGTGTCGGGCGGGATTTTCCGCGATATGACGATCCATGATTTTGACATGGCGCGGTTTTTGCTGGGCGAGGACATTACCACGGTCTACGCCACGGGGTCGGTTCTGGTGGACCCGGAAATTGGTAAACTGGGCGATTTTGATTCGGCCAGCGTGGTTTTGACCACAGCCACTGGCAAGCAATGCATGATCTCAAACTCGCGTCGCGCCACCTATGGCTATGACCAGCGGATCGAGGTGCATGGGTCCAAGGGCATGATCGCCGCCGAAAACCAACGCCCAATCAGCATCGAACTGGCCAATGCCGATGGCTATACCCGCCCGCCACTGCATGACTTTTTCATGACCCGCTACACCGAGGCCTATGCCGCAGAAATTGCGGCGTTTATTGCGGTTGTAGCAGGCGGTGCCAGCCCAAGCCCAAGCGGCGCAGACGGTTTGGCTGCGTTGGTTTTGGCCGAAGCAGCGCTTCAATCTGTGCGCGAAGGCCGTGCGATCGCAGTATAACGAAAACTGTAAAATCTCTGCCATCACGCCCGCCTTC
>JACMNW010000281.1 GCA_014378345.1 Pseudorhodobacter sp.
GCGTGCCGCCCGATACGCCATTTGCAGCAAGGGCCGCATCGACATCGCGCAACACAACGGCACCAACCGGACCCGTGCCCGCGATCCGCGCCACATTGAGACCATGCTCTATTGCCATCCGCCGTGCTACCGGCGACGCACGGTTGCCTGCAAGCGCAACTGTCGGCCCCTTGGCCGGCGGGGGCGCACTTACCGCCACAACGGGCTGAACTTTGACAGGAATTGGCGCGCTTGGCACCACTGCAATCTTTTCCGGTGCAGGCGCAGGTGCCGACGTTGCTGTTACAACTTCCCCGGGTTCGCCCAGCAGCATCAGAGGCTGAAGCACGGGAGCCAGATCGCCCTTTTTAAATGGCAGACTGATCACCACGCCTTCGACAAACGCTTCGACCTCGAAGCTTGCCTTTTCACTTTCCACAACGGCTACAAGGTCGCCTTTCTTGACCCGGTCGCCCAGTTTGACATGCAGTTCGATAATGGTCGCTTCGGTCAGGTCTTGGCCGACTTGCGGCACCAAAATGGGGTGAGCCATGTATTTGTCTCCATCAGGCGGATTGCACGCGCGCGCCTTCCAGCGCACGGGCGACAAAATCCACGGTTTTGCGTGTGGCAGCGGCAAATTCGGTAGCGGTGGCGGCAAAGGCCCCAAACTGGCAGAATTCGGCAGGGGTCATGCCGTCAAAATCATAAGCCTGCCGAAAGTAGGGCAGTTGACGCAGCTTCGTTATAACCTCGGGCGCGATGGTACGGTTGATCGCCTGAGGATCGAACGAGGGCAGCCGATCCTCGGCTTGCATCAGTTGTGCGATGTAGCCGGGCGGACAAGTGTAGACAAAATCACCCCCCGCAAGATCGGCAATATGGCGACTGTGGGCAACTCCACCCGGCCCCGCATCCGTCACCCGCATTGAACATTGCAGCATCTTTGACGGATGGCCGCTTTCTTTGCCAAAGTGATAGGCGCGTTTCATCACCGCCATTTCGCCGTCGATGATTTCATCGGGCGTCAGCGTGATGCCGCGCAATTCGGCCTGGGCTTTTAGATCGCCGACATTGCCCAGCCGGGACGACATATGGGTGATCACCGACCGCCAACGCGAAAGGTCGATGCCCGCCGCCCGTGCCGGATCCAGCCCGCGTGTTACAGCATTCATGCAGGCCACGTACTGTGGCACTGTAAACGATGTGGTGTTGTTGGTCGAAATGCCTCGTGCCGTCAGTTCCTCGATCACAAGATAACCTTCGGCTGATCCAGGAATTTTCACCATCAGGTTTGGGGCAAGTGCGGCAAGTTCCAGTCCCTGCGCCAGCATCCGGTCGCCATCGGCAACAAAGCGTGGATCTACCTGGCCCGAAACATGGCCATGACGGCCTGCTGTCGCGTGATAGACCGGCAGGATCATTTCCGCCCCGCGCCGTGCAGTTTCCAGATAGGTCAGCCAATAGATGCCTTCGACATCCGCGCCGGGATGGTCTGCGGCGATCCGTCGGATCTCGGCTGTCCAGAACTCTGGGTCATTCTGGATGGCATGCAAGGACAATGGCGGGTTGGTGGTGGCCCCACCAAAGCCCATCACGCCGCGATCTTTTGCGTCACTTGGATTGAACAGACGCGAAAGTTGTGCCGTCCAATCGGACTGCTTTTCCGAAGGCGCCTTGGCCAGCACACCAGCTTTCCAGCTTTCGTAGACAAGCGGGGACGAATCCCACCAAATCTCGCAATCCGCATTGGTTGCAGCTAATTTTTCCAGAATGTGCAGCGCCATTGCGTGATCCTACTCGGCCGCAA
>JACMNW010000282.1 GCA_014378345.1 Pseudorhodobacter sp.
GTCTGGCGTAAGAATCCCGATCCTTCAGGCAGTTTTACGAACAACCCGCCCTGCCCTTTGACAGGCCGGTCCGCCACGGCGCGGTAGATCGCGCCCGGCAAGGCCGCATCGCCCGCAGGATCAATCGCCAGATCGTCCAGCACGCCGTCGATGATCAGCGCTGCCGCAGCCTGATCGCCAATCATATCCAGAACCACGATACGGCCCTTCATAGATCGCCCTTCCAGACCGGATAGCCCGCTGTGGCCAGCAAAGCCGCCGTTTCCGCAACGGGCAATCCCATTATCGCAGAGAACGACCCCGATATCCATGGAATGAACGCCGCTGCCATGCCTTGAATGGCGTAGCCCCCCGCCTTGCCCTGCCAATCATTGCTGGCAAGATAGGCGTTCAGTTCATTGTCTGAAAGTCGTTTCATCTTCACCGCACTTTCCACCTCGCGCGACCAAACCTTGTCACCCCTCCGCACGGCGATGGCAGTGATCACTGTATGGCGGCGGCCGCCCAAGGCCAGCAAAAACTCAGCCGCCTGCCCCGCATCACGTGGCTTGCCCATAATCCGGCGGCCAAGGGCGACGGTGGTGTCAGCACAAAGGATGATATCATCACACCCACCTGCAACTGCAGCGGCCTTTTCACGGGCTATGCGGGCACAATAGGGGCGTGGAAGCTCGCCTTTGTGGGGGTCTTCGTTGATGTCCGGCGGAAGCACCGCGTCCGGGATGATCCCAAGCTGGCCCAGCAATTCCAATCGCCGCGGGCTCGCCGATCCGAGTATCAGCCGTATCATTTTGAAAGGGCTTCACCGGAAAACCAGTTCCCACGTTTCCGGGCGCGCCAATTCATTACTTGAAGCGGTAGTTGATGCGACCCTTGGACAGGTCATAGGGGGTCATCTCGACCTGCACCTTATCGCCCGCAAGAACCCGGATGCGGTTTTTGCGCATTTTCCCCGCCATCACGGCAATCAATTCATGGCCATTATCAAGCTCGACCTTGAATGTCGCGTTGGGCAGAAGTTCCTTCACGACACCGGGGAATTCGAGAATGTCTTCTTTGGCCATGGTTGCTCCAATAGGGGTCCGGCCCGCTTTTGAAGCAGGCATCCGGGGGCGTATGCGCTGCTTGCATGGGGTTTTCAAGCGGAAAATGGCGGTATTGCCCGCAATGCGCGCGGGCCAACAGACATGGCAGGTAAGTCAAGCCTCAGGGAATATTGGATTTGTGCAGTTTTGCAAGAGAAGCGTCAGCTTTTTAGGCATGGTACCAGCTGCCCTTCGCGGATCCCGCGACGCCCCCGCACATACCCGGATAAGGTGGCCCAGCTTGCCCTTAACCGAAGGCTTTTATGTTATAAAATGGCGGAGGGAAAAGGACGGCGGTCCAACCTTCTCTGGCGATTAAACGTTGACCTATAGTGAAAAAATCAGGTCTGGCAGCTGTATAACCTTATTCTTTGGCTTCTCAATTTCCATTGATCCAAACACACCTCATTCTAAGTCGGGAATGGGCGTTGATACGTCGTGGCGCTTCCAAAGTTCTACAAACAACATCGTCATGGTCGCAGCCAGTGGACCAAGAATAAAGCCCGGCGCTCCAAACAGCAAAAGGCCGCCGATAATTGAAATGAACGCAGGAACAGTATGCAGGCGCAGACGGTTGCCGACAAACATCGGCCGCAGGACGTTGTCTATGCCGCCAACCACAATCCCGCCCCAGACTGCAAGAATGATCGCGCGTAGCCAGCTTCCATTTAGAATGAGCAGGATGGTTGCCGGTATCCAGACAATGAAAGCGCCAAGGACTGGCACGATTGACAGCAGGCCCATCACCAACCCCCAAAGGAGTGGCGTGGGAAGACCCAGAACCCAAAACATCAGGCCACCGAGCGACCCCTGAATTGCCGCAACCGCAAGGGTACCGTAAACCGTCGCATGCACCGTTTCTGCAACCCGCCGCAGCAGTTGTTCGGTTTCGGGTTTCGTCAGCGGCAGCCACGCCATTATCATGGTTTTGGCAGCCAGCCTGTCGCGCAGGAAGTAAAATAGCAGGTAGAAGGTGATGAACACCTCTACCGCCTGAAGCAACGATCCCTTAACGAAGATCGCCCCAAGATTGCTGAGCCAGGTCGCAGAGGCTGTTATGATCGACGGCAAATCAAACTGCTTGTCGATCCACGAGCCCAAGGGTGCAAGGGCAGGATGGCTGTCGAGCAGGGCCTGAAGTTCGCCGCTCTCGACACGAGCCTGAAGCGACAGAATACCTGACGCGGCTTCCGTGATAAGGCGTTCAACCACAAATGCCGCAGGAGCAACCACAACGACAACCACAATGGCAGTCGACACCAAGGCCGCGAAGTTTGGGTGTTTAATGATCTTTTCAACTCTGGCGTGGAGCGGTGAAAAGAGGATCGCCAGCGTCAGCGCCCAGGTGATTGCCCCCAGAAAAGGCCACGCGATCAGAACGCAGATAAGAATGCCGGCAACGCTGGCGACTGCCAAGGCCAAGCGTTCGAAACGGCTGGTGCGGGGTGATCCGGCGCTTTGTTTCATCCGGTCAACGCACAATCAGATCGAGCAAAAGCAACCCGATGCTTGAAACAAGGCCCGCAACAGGCACCCACCCCGGACAGACAAACACATGTTCAGGCGCAGCGGTCTCCAGAGACTTTATGCGTATCAGGGTGATGTTGATGATTGCAAAGACCACAAGCGTGAAACGGGCAGTCAGATCAGCGAGCCCGGCCAACGGAACCGCCAGTGCCAAAGCCAGAATTGCTGCGACCCCGATCGCGGTGGCCAGCAGTGGCGTGCCGGTTCTGGCATTCAGATGCGTCAGGACCTTGGGCAGATTGCCTTGGGTCGCCAGCCCGTAAAGCACCCGCGAGATCATGATGACATGCACGATGATGCCGTTGAGTGTTGCTATGACGGCGATCACACTCATGGTCTTCAGCGGCATCCCCGTCAGTCGTTCGAACACCAGCGCCAAGGGGGCAGTGGATCTGGCAAGCTCGTCCAGTGGCACTGCAACCACAGCCACCCAGACCACCAGCGCATATACCAGAGCGGTTATTCCAAGTGTCAGGAAAAGCGCCCAAGGCAGGGTGCGCGATGGGTTCTTCATCTCCTCGGCGACATTGACCAGATGTTCAAAGCCGATGAAGGCAAACACCGCGATCAGGGTGGTTCCCGAAAGCCCGACCCATATTGCGATATCGCCTGACGCAGGCCATATCTCCGGCAGGCGGGTCACAACCCCGCTGCCCGCCCAGAAGCCGGTTGCGATGATCACCATCAGCCCGCCAAGTTCGATAAGGGTCATTGTGCCGGCCAAGGTGACGGATTGGCGGGTCGATAGACACGCCACCAGCCCCATCGACACCACGACAAGCGTGATGATCCATTGCGCCGGCAGATCAACAAACACGCCAAGATAGCCCGCGCTGCCGACGCTGATCGTGGCCGCCGAGATCGTCGCGGTCAACACGACCAGCAACCCCATGATCAAGCTGAGCCACGGTCGGTTAAACGCTTTTTCAACATAGGCCGCTTCGCTTGCGCTGACCGGCATGCGCGTCCCAAGTTCGGCGAAAGACGCGGCGCTGAACGACATGACCAGCGCGGCCACAACGAAGGCCAGCGGCGCATGCATGCCGCTTCTTCCCGCAGCGATACCAACCAGCACATAAATGCCCGCGCCAATAGTCACGCCGAGGCCGTAAAGCACTGCAAGTAAAAGCGTCAGTGAACGCTTCAGATTCTGGGGCGGAGCAGACTCTAACACTATCGTCTTCCTGTAAAATCTTAGCCGATGTTAGCGCCGCACCGACGATCTGAATTGATGCAGGTTACCAGCCCCGGTCATTCAATAACTTTTACTCAGGTCTGACCATACCCATCAGCAGACCATCTTTGCGCCAGAACTGGTGATACAGCGAGGCGGCGACAGGCAGCGCAATCAGGCCGAGGAACACAGGCTTGGCCCTTGTCGTCGGCTAGACGTGGTTGGTTGGCAAAGTCTGTCGTCCGTCGGCCTATACTCGCGTAAGCTATTTTTCAATATATAAGGCAAATTTAGGTTCATAATCGAGGGGTGCTCTGCTTTCCCGGTTGTGTTATGCTCGTGATCCTTGGGTCATATTCCGACAGCCGGACAATGCCCACAACCGTAACCAACAGCACTCCGCACATGATAAGCGGATCATACCAAGGATCGAAGTTGGCGAATACTCCCCAGACAGAATTGCTCATCATGTGAAACAGCACGGCGACCACGATGCTGTGCCCGGTGTTTACAAACAGCCAGACGATGATGATCCGCATGCACACCATGCCCCCGCCTTGCCAGACGATCCATTCCGCACTGCGCCCCATCAACGCAAACGGGATAACATGCCACAGCGCCCAGATCACACCGATCATCAGGGCTGCCTGCAGCGCTGAGTAGCGGCGAATAAGGCGAGGATAGGCGTAGGCTTGCCAACCCAGCTCCTCACCGACCGCTCCAATGAAGAATACCGCGAAGCTGCCTGTGACTGCCATAATCGGAAACAGATGCAATCCGGGAAGAGTGGTACCCGTCAGCCAGAGGATGCCCGCCGTCAGGGCAAAGGCTAAAGGCATGATGCTTAGTGCGGCGATGACCCAGCCGGCATGGGGGATGCGGTGGGCATCAACGGCTTGCCCCGCAAAATGCAACGTCGCGGGCAGGCCGCCATGCCGATAAGCCAACAGCCCTGCGGCGACCATCGGCACCACCGCCATTATGGCGCTGATCGGCAAGGCGGGCGCGAACGGCAGTGGGTACCCGGTGATCCCAAGCGCATAGAACGGCAAGGACAGAACAAGCACCAACCCAAAGAACTGCCCGACAGTGCCCGCTTTGCGCATGCTCACGGCGCATACTCATACGAAATCGTGTCAATCGTGCCTTTGAAATACGGCTTTTCCGCCTGCGGCGTGATGTACAGCGCCTCGCCGGTCAGGGGCACGCGCATGCCGTCGCGGGTCTGATAGTCCGACATCCGGCATTCCCACGGCATCAGCACGGTGGCTGTACCTACAGTTGTCGCGCGGCCGTCCACATGGATGGCCGTGATCAGACCATCTGCGCCAAACCGGAACAGCATCGTCACGCTGATCGGCCCATCGGTCATGGTGCCTTGCGCCGATGTGTCATCCACCGCCTGCCAGACCACGCCCTGACTGGGCAACAGGGCAGTCGGGAACCACACGCTTTCGGCAAAATGGCGCAGCAATTCACCCCGGGCAATCTCGCCTGTTCCTTGCAGTGTGCCCATCGCGAAAAGCCCAAGGACCGTCGGGCGCAGTAACCCTTCGCCTGCGATAAACGCATCCACGACGCGCACCGGCACGCCGGGGGCCATTGCAATGTTTGCATCCCAGACAAAGCCGGGCCGTGCAGTCGTAAAGGCTTGCGTCGCGGTAAAGGGTTTCCACAGATCAGCTGTCTTGCCCAATTTGAACATGCCGCTTTGGGTCAGCGACACGGCGGTGACGATCGGCTGCCCGTTGGTCAGCACGGCGCGGAAATAGCGCTGCACCGGGGCGGGCACGCTTGCCAGTTCATCCGGTGAATAGCGCGAAATGCTGGGGGTCATCCGCCCCGCATTCAGCCGGGCCACCAGATCGCGCGAGGTACCAGACCAGCGCCACGCGCCAAAGGCAAAGGCTGCGGCATAGGCCGCTCCAAGGCCCGCGATAACGAAAAGCGTCGATTTCAGCAGGGTCATTTGTGTTCCTTTTTTTTTCAGTCTGACTTTTGCTTGTGGGGCCAAAAAACGCCAAAGATGTCGAAAGCCAACGTGACTGGCCCAACAGTTGCCGAAGTGACCGAAAACATCGTGACAGATCGAACCCTCTGCTTGCCATGATGGTCAGGATCGCGCCCCAGCTGATGGCGAAGGTCAGTGCAAAAAATACCATTAGCGGGTGACGTTGAAAGAAATTCCGGATCATGGCCCGCCTGCCGCCCCGGCAGGCTTAATAAGCCCGGCAATCGCATCCATTACATCCTCATTGTGCCCGGTCCACGTGTGCCCCCCCCCCGGTCTCGAACCCCAAGAACCTGGCCCCGGCAATCCGGGCAGCCATGTGTTCCGCGCTGGCGTAGGTACCATAACGGTCGTCGCGCGCGCTGATGATCAGGGTTGGGGCCTGCACCAGATTCAGCCGGGCCCGGGCCATGGATTTACCTGCCGCTGTGTCATAGCGCAATCCGGCGGCACGGGCCTTTAACGGCAAGATCGTGTTCATCATCGCGTTGATCCGTGCCTGTTCAGACAGCTTGCGGTGTCCAGCAATTCAGGTGGCGTCGCCAACACGGTGCCGATCAGCTGTCCGCGCGCCACATGCAGCCCCGACCCAGAACAGGAAATCCGATCCGATGGCTTTTGACCGCGCTGTCACATCTTGGCCAAGCGCAGTTGCGAAAAATTGTAGTGTCAGCTGGTTTATTCGGCGGTGGGCCTCGCTCACCCCGGTCGTGCCAGATTGCCCAAGCCAGCCGATAACGGGCTGAAGAGAGGGCAAATCGGTAAAGTCGGTGTGAAAAAGGCCATGCAATTGCACAAGCCGACCGTTTTCACTGTTGGACAAGGCTTGTGCAATCGTAGCCGCCTGAGCGTCAATTTCTTCATCTGGCCACCCGCCGGATGCAGCGCGTTCAAGTCGTTGGTCTGCTGCTGGTCTGCTTATCCATAAAGCGTCTTGTCGTAGCCCAACCTCGGCCACTTCGGTTGGCACAGGGGCATCCATCATCAGGCAGGCGTCAACTCGAGCTTCCATAAAACAAGACTGCGCCGTAACAATCGCGCCAAGTGACATGCCCATAACGCCAACCTGATCTAGCTCCAGTAGGCCATGCAGAATATGTGCTGGGTCAGAGTTGATTGTCTTAAGCCGGTCGAGAACCAAACCGACATCGGCGGCCAGATAGGGTACAATACTGGTTTGAGGCGCCAGCGAGCCCGCAAAATTGCCCGGCAATTTTTGTTTGGTTACACGGTAGGAAGGCGCGACCAATGATACAGCCTCTTGCCGCAACATTCCCACAATCGTTTTTTGGCCGGGAATAACGGCTGCGGCCACTGAACCGGGTTGGTTCAAAGTCACAACAATGAAACCGTGTGCCGCCAGTTCTGTTGTTTGGAAGCTGCTCATCTGCATGTATCCCGTCACACCAGGCAAGTAGATAACGACCGGAAACGGCCCGGCCAAGACAGGTTGGGCATCGTTGGTCCACGGTGCGGCAAGAGTTCCGATCTGGGCCAACAACATCCGCATTTTCCAGCCATGACTGTTAGAAATGGCTTCAACCATGGGGTCGGCGTCGGGAATGTAAGATGCAGCTGTTCCGCGTGCTTTCGCCGGATAAAGCATCTGGAACGGCACAACACGATGTGCGTCGCCAGAAAACAAGTCAGGCCGCAACGTGTCGGTAGCCATATCGTCTACTGCACCAACCAACGACGCTTGCGGCAATAGCAGCGCGCGCACAGGCAACCCTGACCAAACCATGTTTACTAAGAATATGGCTCCCACCACAAAAGCGACACTGAGCAGCGTTAGAGTATACCGCATTATTGCATCACCGCATTCACCGGCCTGCGGAGTGAAAACGGCATCGCCGGCCCGCGCCCGAACCGCATGACCAGATCGGGTCTGCGCCCCGGCATGCCGATAAGACTGGCCAAGTCCGGGCGCAGGCTGGCCACTTCGATTGGCTGATTCAGAAAGGCGTGCTGCAGGCCCATCGCCGCCGCTTGCAGCGCAAACCGCTGGCAGGCCCGCCCGACCTGCACCCCACTTGCCGCATCCTGCGTTGCCCCCACAAACACCGCCAGCCCGGCGGATGACATCTCGGCCGTGGTTTTCATATTGTCGCCCGCCGCTTTGAATACCCAATCAACCATGGTTGGTCCCAGCCGATCGGGCAGAGCCGGATTGCCGGTCGTCGCGCTGAACAGCCCAGCTCGGCCGGGGTCAGGGTTGTTCCATCATACATCCCCCGCGTCGATTGGCGCTGCGGGATAGCTTCCGACAGCGCCTTATCCGTAGTGGCCCCGGTGCTGTGCGCAAAGCTGAGTTCCGATGTGTCCAGATCAAAGAGCACCTCTCCCGGCATGCCCCGCGATGCAACAATGACAGTCAGATCTTCGGCTGCGCAGCCCAGACTGATGAACAGATGATGATTGTCGGGGTCCACCACCGGTGTGGCGCGGATCATGTCGGGCAGGATAGAGATGGTGTCACGCGCCGCGCGAAAGCGCCATGCTTGGGGATTGTGGCTCTTGGCGGCCAGTGTGGCAAAGCGGACCAGACCGGCCGCGTCAGGGCTGGCGGGCAAAGGGGCGCGAAGAGCGACCGTCACCGTGGCATCCCCGCCGATTGCGCCGCTGACCACCACGCCATAACCCGCCGCGAACAAATCACCCGCGACCGCCGCCTCTACTGTCACCCGTCGCCCCGCCAGATGCGCCGAGCCTCCGACAGGTGCCACAACCGCGACCCGGTTGCCCGCCATGAACAGATCAGTCACCGCCGGACCATCAAACCGCACCGATGTTCCGGCTTCGTAGCGGTCTTGCTTGATGGCCAATACCGTCGTTGCGGCAAATGTCGGGGCGGCCAACAGACAGCAGATCAGGATAAGAGGGCGCAACATAGCAGCTTTCCTTGCATGGATCTGAATAAAACTTGCCCGAAAAGCATGCATCCCTCCTTGACTTGCATCAGTCTGAGATATTCTTTGCCATAGAAGCCGTGCGGATAAGGCAGGGCCGACCCCTGCCCCAGTGCTAAGTGCTACCGATGCGCTACTGCCAGCAGGCACCGGATGTCGAACGATTCACCAGCGCAGATTACCCGCCCGGGATAACCGGCCAATTGCTGCCTTGTCCGGTACAGGAAGCCTGATGACCGACGATTTTATGTGGTTTGTAAAATTTTGCATGCCGCGACAGGAAATTCCGAGGTGCATCGGCGTAAATCCTGATTTTCCAATCGACCACCCTCTCGACTGCGTCCCGCGCCTTGCCGCTGCTCGCCGCCGAAGCAATTGTCAGGTCGATGTCCGGGCAATGAAAATGGGAAATACTTCAAAAGTCACCATGCCCATTGCAAACGATCCCCCAGATCGTTTTCTGGCCCTCCTCCACCTTGAACTTACGGGTCCGAACGACCTGAATGCCATTCTGGAAACTTTCAGTGGGAGATGCGATGGGGGATAAATCCTCGCCCTAAGATAAGCCTCTAATTTTATTAAATAATATTAGAATAAATGGCGGTGGTGTCAGACCAATGCGAACCAGTCTCTGTTTGCCCAAACCCGCCCGGCGTCAGGCCGCGCAGAGATCGCGCCACTCGGCGAGAGCGGCGGTGCGGTTGGCCTTGAAATTGGCTCGGCTGTAGAGGGCGCGCTCCGTGTTGAAA
>JACMNW010000283.1 GCA_014378345.1 Pseudorhodobacter sp.
CACGCGCGGCACGTTGGCAGAGAAGCCGAAACCGATGTTCACCGCCCAACCAGCCTGCAGTTCTTGCGCCACACGGCGCGCGATGACTTTGGACGGGTTGAAGTCCGGGATGCTGAAAGTTTTGAGGGGGCGGAACAGTTCACCCGAAATCGCCAGGTCATAGGGAGTAGCGGTGGTCTGCAACTGATCCGGCGCCTCGACGATCACGTCGACCAGAATGCCCGGCACGCGAACATCGTGCGGCCGAAGTGAGCCGTTCAGAGTGATGCGCCGGACTCGGGCGATCACCAGCCCGCCAGAATTGCAGGCGGCCAAGGCCATCTCCATCGCGCCCAGCGTGGCACCTTCCTGTTCAAAGGTCAGGTTGCCGTTCTCGTCCGAGGTCGAGGCGCGGATGATTGCCACGTCAGGCTGCAGGGCTGGAAAGTGCAGCCATTCCTCGCCCGCGAACTCCACGCGGCGGACCAATGGCTTTGCCTTGGCCGAGGCGTTCATGGCGCAACCTTCCTTGTCGGGGTCCACGAAGGTGTCCATGCCAACCTTGGTCAGCACGCCGGGCCTCTTTGAGGCCCCCTCGCGCAGCATGTCAAACACGATGCCAGAGGGAACGTTGTAGGCCTCCACCTGCTCGGCCAGGATCATCTGCCAGATCAGGGGTGGTGCTGTATTTCTGGGACCCGACGGGTAGGGCCGCCGATTATTCGAGCCAGCATGCCGGGCTTGGCAATGTGATCGACCCCAAGACTGCCGAACATAGCGCCCGCAGCAATGGGGTGGATCGATTTAAGGTCGCGGGGATGGCCTTCCGCGTCGAACCGTTCGCCAAGAGCCTGTAGAACAACATCCGGGCAGCACAGACCGGACGAGGAATTGACCGCAACCATTGCCCCGTCCCGGATCAGCCGAACGGCCTCGGCAGCGGTTCTGATCTTTGACATCACAATTCTACTCAGGTTGTGCTGCAAGTAACTATATGGTTATAAAAATAATCACGGCGTGCCAAATACGGCAAGCGGCTTTTAACGCCGTATCTGTCGGGCCCAAAATCACCGTCGACCACGGGAGAGGCTCGTAAACGTCTCTTTTCAAAAGACCTACCAGCACAGCTTTGGCATGTTTTCATTGAAGGGACAGGTGTTGAGTGACGCCATTCAGGCCGCCATCACCGTCGGCTACCGCGCCTTTGATACCGCGCAGTGGTATGGCTACGAAGCCGACATGGGTGCCGCGATGAAAAACTGAGGTGCGGCGCGGGCGGATTTGTGCACCGCCATCAAGGTCAAGCCGGAAAGCTATGGCGAAGCGGGTTTCATTTCCTCTGTCGAAAAAAGCCCGCGCGACCTGCAAGTTGATCAGGTCGACGTGCTGTATCTGCACTGGCCAACTGCGGACGGCAACATTGCACCCACGCTTCGGTTGCTGCAACTGCCGCCGGACAATAAGCAGACCCGCAACATCGGTATTTCGAACTTCACCGCCCAGATGATGCGCAACGCACGCAGCATGGTGGACGGGCCCATAATGGCCAATCAGGTCGAGTTCGATCCTATGCTGAACCAGAACACGCTGCTTGCGACGGCCACCGAAACCGGAATTCCGCTCTCCTCATTTTGCTCGGTCACGCGGGGCGAGGTGTTCCAGTATCCGATCTTTGCCGAGATTGGCGTAGGCTATGGCAAGTCGGCGGTGCAGGTGATTTTGTGGAGGATCGTGCAAAAAGGTTTGACGATCAACATTACGTCGACCAAGCCCGACAACATCCGCGCGAAGTTCGACGTGATGGACTTTACACTGTCCTTGATCGACATGGCGCGGATCGAGGCGATGACGGCGGCGGGTTACCGGATGGTGACCAAGTACAAGGTGCCAATTGCGCCGGAATGGGACTGATGGAAGAGGGTGGCCCCTGATCAGGCCGCCGTTTGCTATTGATCAGTGGTTGCCGCGGATCAGGTCAGCGGCCTTTTCGCCGATCATGATGGTCGGCGCGTTGGTGTTGGACCCAATCAGGCTGGGCATCACCGAACTGTCACAGATGCGCAGCCCATCCACGCCCCGCACCCTGAGCATGGGATCGACCACTGCCAAATCATCCTGCCCCATGCGGCAGGTCGATACCGGGTGATAGGATGTGCGGCCATATTGGCGCGCATAGCCCTCGTACTCCGCTTGCGTCCGGACTGTTTCATCAGGGAAACGCAAAGTCCTTATATGTTTTTGCAGCGATGGTTGACTGAAAATCTCGCGACTTAGTTTGACGCCCTCAACGGACACCCGCAGGTCGTCAGGGTCGGCCAGGAAATTTGGATCAACCAGCGGCTGGGCTGCTGGATTGCTGGAGCGCAGGGTGACGGAACCGCGCGACTTGGGGCGCACCGTGTAGCTGTTC
>JACMNW010000284.1 GCA_014378345.1 Pseudorhodobacter sp.
CCGTAAGGAAGTACATCAGCTTTGACGCGTTAGGTATATCCGGCTCACCGGGGTTATCGGTATATTTATACAGGTGTTCTCCGTTTTCGTTCTTCGAAAGGAAGTAATTGCGGATGGCTATTACCTTGTCAACCGGCGTGTGTGCGCTGTCGGTCACCTGGTGGGCCAGGTTGGCAATCACCCTGAACGGCGCTGTTAAATAGGCGGTCGCGTCCAGCTCCAACGCATCGGCGTTGATCACCTGCAACCGCCCCGGATAGACCGCCGAAATCTCTTCCAGCGCTGCCATACACCGGGCATCCTTCTCCACCGCCAGAACCCGCCGCGCGCCCTCCGCCAGCAACCCCCGCGTCAACCCACCCGGGCCGGGGCCAATTTCAAGCACATCGCAGCCCGACAAATCCCCCGACAACCGCGCAATCTTGGCAGTCAGGTTCAGATCCAGCAGAAAGTTCTGCCCCAGATCCCGCTTTGCCACCAGATCATGCGTCTTGATCACCTCGCGCAGCGGCGGCAACCCATCAATCGTGCCCAAAACACCACCCCGCTTTCATTTTGGCGCAAATATCCCGGGGGGGCGGGGGCTGGCCCCCGCGTGCAGCATCAGCCACGTGCACGTACCATGTCTGCCGCCATCCGCAACACCGCAACCAAACTCGTCGGATCCGCCACACCCTTGCCCGCAATATCAAACGCCGTGCCATGATCGGGTGAGGTGCGAATAAACGGCAACCCCAGTGTCACATTCACGCCCCCCGCAAAATCAATCGTCTTAATCGGGATCAGCGCCTGATCGTGATACATGCAAATCGCCGCAACATACTTGGCCCGTGCGCTTGCGTGAAACATCGTATCGCCGGGCATCGGCCCCAGCAGCACAAAGCCTTCGGTGCGCAAGCGGTCCAGTAGCGGAATGATCAGCTCCCGCTCCTCAACCCCAATCGCCCCGCCTTCGCCGGCATGTGGGTTCAACCCCGCCACTGCCAACCGAGGCGCTGCAATCCCAAAATCCCGTACCAGTCCCGCATGTGTAAGCCGGATCACAGCTTCCAGTTTCACGGCGGTCAAAGCCGATGGCACCTCACACAACGGAATATGGATCGTCGCCGGTACCACCCGCAATTCGGGGCACGCCAGCATCATAACCACTTCGTCCACTCCTGCCAGCGCTGCGAGATATTCCGTATGCCCCGGATAGGCGAAATTCGCCCCATCCTTCAGCGCCTTCTTGTTGATTGGTGCCGTGCAGACCGCCGACGCATCCCCCGCCATCACCAAGGCAACCGCGCGCGCAATCACGTCAATCACGCCCTGTGCATTGGCGGCCACAGGTTGCCCCGGTGCACCGATTGCCGCAAAGTCATGTGGCAAAACGGCCAAGGTGTCATGTGCAACCAAAGCCACCCGGTCCACCGCGTCAACCACCTGAAACGCAGTTCCCAACGGCAAATGCCGCGGATCGCCAATCCAGAAAAACGGCACCTTGCCTTGTAATACGCGGGCAGCCGCCACCGCAATTTCCGGCCCAACCCCCGCGGGCTCGCCACAGGTCAGCGCAATGGGGCGCATCACGGCTCGCGGATAATGGCGTCGGCCTTCAATTCAGACAGATACCGCTCTGCCAACCCGCCAAGCCGCGCGTTGATCAATTGGGTGCGAATATCGTCGCGCTGTGCGGGCAGTTCCTGCACGGCCGTGCGGCTGCACAGCATCAAGAACACGCGCCACGGTCCCCGTGTGATTGCGCTGGAACTTTCACCCGGGTCAAGCTGTGCCAATTCGGCACCAATTGCCGCGGGCACTTGGCCCAGCGGAACCGTCTCGACCGTCAAACGATCCTCCGGCAACCCCTTGGCAACTGCGTAAAGATCGTCGCAAACATCTACTCTTGCGCGCACAGCCGCCACGGATGCCGCATCATTCGGCACCAGATACTGCGCATATTTTACTTCAATCGGGGCCAATTCCTCGGTTGGGTCTTGCGCCACATCTCGCAGCAAGAACACAGCCAAGCCGCCCGGCACCCGTACCGGGTCCGATATCTGGCCCTTTTCCAAGCCAATCACTGCCGCACGCACATCGCTTGGCAAATTGGCCAGCGGCAACCAGTCCAGCGCGCCTCCATCTTTTGCCGATGGTGCCTTAGAATACCGCTTTGCTGCCGCCGTAAATGCCGTTCCCGTGGCCTTTTCCCGCTTCAGCTTTTCCTCAATGGCCAAACCGTCTGCCCCCGGTATCACAATCTCTGCCAATAACACCCGTGCTTTGGTCGCCTGCTTGGACCGTGCAATCGCCCGGTCAATCTCGGCCTCGGAAATCGTCACCTGGCCACCAAATTTACCCCGCACCACATCGCGCCAAATCAAACCCGCGCTGACAAAATCGCGAAATGTCTCGGATGCAACACCCGCTTTGCCCAAAGCCTCGACAAACTGATCCCCGGTCAGATTGGCGCGGGATGCAAACTCGTTCATGCCCGCAATAACGGCCTCTGCTGTTAGGGTCAGGCCCAGTTGCTTGGCCACAGCCCCGCGCAGGCGGTCCTCGATCAGCCCCTTAATTGCCTCTGCGTCCAGATCGCCTGGCGCGCGCAGCAAGGTCAGAAACAGGGTTCGCTGCTGTACTTCAAAGTTGGAAATGGCGCGGTCATTCACATACAACCGTGGCGAAAAACTGCCATCTTGTGCCACAGCTTCCATGCTGCCAAAGAACGGCATCGCCGCCATTGTAATGATAAAAGAGCCCAAACGCATGGCTGATTTCAGTGTCTTTGTCGCTTTCACATTGCCACCTTTGCCCAAACCACGCATTCGTTCGCCCCAGATCACCGGCTGCACCTGCGGGCTGGCCCCGCCTTTGTTCCGCCGCCAATTCCTGCCAATTCCACCGAAAGGCCAAAATCTGTCGTTGGCTGCACACTAGTAGATGATGTGAACCTGCGCGAGAGGGAAAGATCGACCACCACGCATTCGTTTTTGAACTCTAACCCCAAGCCTGCCTTTGTGGCCCGGCTCGCCTCAAAATCATAACGACCAGATGCTTTTCCGGTCCAGCCTTCGGACAGTTTGTAATAACCGTCAAACGCCAATTCTGATGTCGGATCGGGGCGGTTTTCAGACAGATCTGCTATGTTCCAGATATAGCCGGAACTGATGCCGTAGCGGTCTTTCGCCAAATCCAGACGCACCTCGCCCTTGGTCATGTCAAACCCATCGTCAAACACCAATCGATTGGTCACTTGCAGCCCTGATGCCATGGTCAGTTGCACTGCGGCCAGCCAATCTGATGACGGCCCATCAAGGCCCGACGCCACCCCGAACTGGTTCAGATCACGTGCACGCACAACCCGGCCAAGTGTTGCCCCAACAGACCAACCTTCCGGGTCATAGCGTGTCCAGCTTACCCCCAAATTGGCCCGCACACCGCGCTCTGTCGCGTCTGATCCGGGAAAGCGGTTTAAAGAAAACAGGTTCCCCTCGTCAAATTCAACAAGTGCGGAATCCTCATTTGGCAACGTCTCCGCCGTGCTCGGGCTCCAGATCAGTTGTGCTATGGGTTCAATGACATGGCTTGCCCCTGCCGTGGCCCGCAGCCAAGGCCACCGCAATTCCACAGCCGCTGCGCCGTGCACACGGGCCGTGTTGCCACCGTAAATCGCATCTTGCGAAATAGAATAAAAATCAGCCGTCATCTCGCCAAGACCGGTTACTTCAATGCCGTTCGACAATATAAATCCGCGCCGCCAGTCAAGCCGCAATGACGCGCGCGAAAGATCACGCCCGTCGCTGATTCCATTGCCATCTGCATCCAAAGTAGACGCTGATGCACGCCGGTGCGAATGGGTCTGAAACTGCAAGCCCGCTTCGCCGCCAAGTGGCCCGCCGCTAAACCTGCGGTGAAACGTCAAATCACCGATAACCGATGGCAGGGTGGCGTTCACCTCTGCATCGCGGATTGAATTGAAATAGGTGAATTGCGCGGCCATGTATTCATTGCGCCGTGTGCGCGTAATCGCAAGACGGCTGTCCAATCTGTCCTTTTCCGAAACGCCGTAATCCAGCAGATAGGCAGGGTCTGTAACCGCCTCCAAGCGGAAAGACAGCTGGAAATCACGCGGTAACACAAAGCCCCCGGTTGCCAGAAAATAACCCCGGTTTTCCCCCGGCAGCAATGCATCGCGCGCAAAAGCGCCGTTTACTTCGATTGTTCCGGTTCGGAACGCTTGCCGATAGCGTAATTCCACCGCCCGGCCTTTGTTCAGCGTCGCATAAGGCGTGATCGTCAAATCGGCACTGTCGCCAATGGCCAGAAAATACGGCAGCTTGATCCCCGTCCCAAGGCCAGATGTGGTGCGCAGTTTCGGGCGCAAAAACCCATTTGCCCGTTTCAGGGTAGGGTCCGGTATCCGCAAACGCGGCAGATAAAATACCGGAATACCTGCAATCCGAAACTGCGCATCGTCAAAATATAGCTGGCGTGTCTGTTGATCATGCACCACCTGACTGGCCCGAATTTCCCAAAGCGGCCTCGGATTGGCCGCACAGACTTGGCAAGATGACGCTACCGTGCGGCCAAGCCGCGTATACCGCCCGCCTACGCGCTGCACCTCGGTCGATGCAAGCTGCAGCTGTTGGTTCAACACCAGCCGCGCACTTTTAAGCACGCCATCCGCCAGATCAGCAGATAGATCGGCCTGACTGGCCAGAATAAACGTGCCGCTGTCATCGACAAGAACGATGGGCCCGGTAATCTGCAACCGGTCCGTCGCGGAATCGTACACAATGCGCTGTGCTTTCAGACGGCGGCCTTTAAAAAATATCTCGACATCGCCCTCGGCAATCAACTGCGACGTGCCGGTGATTTCAACGCGTTCGGCGACCAGACTTGCCAAATCCTGGGCCTTGGCATCAGGCAATCGCGCCAGCATCACGCCAGAGCAGATCAATAAAACCAGTCCGGCGCGCCGGATAAAGTCCAGCATCAGCCATCCTCCAGATGCAAAAGCAACCCAAGCGACGCAAGAGCTGCCGCCACAGGCGGGGTCCAAGCCGCCAATACAATCGGGATTTGCCCTGTATTGCCAAGCACTTGGGTGAAGTTTCGCAGAAAAAAGATACCAAACCCGCCCAAGAGGGCATACAGCACCATCGACCCCGTTTTACCAAATCGGGCATGTCGCATGGTAAATCCGGCCGCAATCAACACCATGGCCGCCAGCAATACCGGTTGCGCCAGCTCCATTTGCAGCCAAACGCGGTAGCTGCGCGCAGAGAAACCCGCTTTTTCAAGGGCATTGATGTAATTTGGCAATTCCCAAAACGGGATTGCAGACGGTGTGCCAAAACTGTCGCGAATGCTTTCCCGCGTCAGCTCAGACGGCACGCGCACGTCATTTTCCACCGCCAACGCCGTGCTTTCGGGGTTGATATCGGTCAAATTCCACCGCTTTGCTGCATTCAAAACCCAAGCACCCGGAACCAAAATTGCCTTTTCCGCCTCAATCCGGGCGTTAGGCAGACCATCTGCCCCAAACATCAGAAATGTAACGCCAAGCAGTTCTGTCCCGTCAGAATTTGCATGTGCCGCCTGAACGACAGTTTGCCCATCCGTGCCGCCTTGCCGCAACCAAAGCCCCGAATCCGACACCGACAACACGCTGCCCTTACCTTGGCTTTGCCGCGCGTAGAGCACATCATATTTCTTTGATGTCGCCGCCACCAACGGGTTCAACACCGCCACCGCAAACGTTCCGATTAACAGCGCGGTCACCAAAGGTGCCACCAGAAAGCTAATCCCAGACCGCCCCGCCGCCCGCACTACCACCAATTCACTAGACCGCGCCAAGCCCAAAAACATTGCAATGGCCGCTATGATCAGGATCAGCGGCAAAATCCGGTACAGGCTTTCGGGCACATTCATCAATGCCATGTAAGCCGCCGTTGTCAGCGCAATATCCGTGCTGGAAAACTTTCGCAGCTGTTCAATAATATCAATCAGCATCATGATGCCGAAAAAGATCAGGAACACTGATAGCACCGTCCAGAAAAATTTCTTCGCCACATAAAGACTAAGCGTCATGCCATTACCTCAGGCGACGTTCGAACCCGCCGAGGCCGCTGCGATAGCCACAACAGCCCCACTGCGATGCCAACCCCAAACAAAGCCGGCACATAGGCCAATATCCAGCCCTTTTCGTCAAGCCGGCCCGCCGCGGTAACCACCGTATTCACTGTCTGCACCACGATCAATAACACGATTGCAAACAAAATCTGCCGCCATAACCCAAACCGGCTAAATGCCCCCAGCAGCAACGCCGCAAACCCAATCAAAGACGCCGCCGTAGCAAGCAAGGGCTGGCCAAACCGGCTGTTGCCTTCAAACAACATCGCCGCTCGGGACGTCCCCGCCTCCGCCATCACAGCCTCGATCGGGAACAGCAACTCGCGCGTTGACAGCTCTCCAACCCCACGCCCCGCGCGCACGCCGCCGGTGATCAACCCCGCCAGATCATAGGCGAAATCCGCAAACCGCGTCACTGACATCCGCGCGTCAATTCGCGCAATAGATTGCGCCATGCCATCAAACATCACCAGCTTCGGCCCATCCGTGCCTTTCACCAGAAACGCCCGCCGCGCAGTGTATGTGGTGCGCGTCTTTTCCGCCCGTTCATCGGCCAGGAAGATATCCAACAACTCGCCATTTTCCGTTATTTCCCGGATATACAGTGTAATCGCCTGCGCCGGATGGGTAAACTGCCCTTCCGTCAAAAACCGTGCCGTCACGTTTTCAGATATCTCCGCGCTGCGGTCCGCCATCATGGTGCGGCTGATCGGCACCAACACGTGCATCAGCACCATCATCATCACCGCCACAATAAGCCCGAAATACAGCACAGGCCGCGCAAGCCTGAACGCTGAAAACCCGGTCGCTTGCATCACCACCAATTCACTTTCCGAGGTCAGCCGGTTGGTCACATAAACTGTCGCCGCAAAGGCTGATATCGGCATCACCAATTGAATGATAAACGGCAAGGTCAGCAACGAAAATTCCAGAAAGACCATTGACGATTGGCCATCCCCAATCAACTTGTCAAACAACCCGACCGCCCGGTTGATCCAGTAGACAAGTACAAGCACTAGGGAAAAGAACCCAAACAGCGCAAGCAGTTGCGACAGCATATATCTGTCAAATTTCGACACGGCCCGACCAACCCCTGTTTTTTACTGGTCTAACGCTATCTGAAATCAACGCCGGGGAAAACTGCTATTAGTCGATCTGGCTGGTCAATCCCGTAGTCAGCGCCTAACATTTGGCAAATCACCGCTTGTTCCCATAAAGGCTCCCCATGTCGCATCCCGTACCAATCCAATTCCAGCCCGTCGATCTGGAAATCCTGACCACTGCGACAGGCCGCATTGCGGTTCTGGCCGATGTGGGCGCCCCGCTTAGCCCCGCTCTGCGCAAACTAGATCGCGCCATGCGCGGCGCGCTGTCCCGTTACCTCGCGTCCGACGCTTTCGCCGCCCTGAAACCGGGCGATGCTCAAGATCTGGCCTATCCCGCTGGTCTTGCCGCCGACGCGCTGCAAGTGGTCCGCCTGCAACGCCGCACGGACCTCGCCACCGCGCGCAAATCTGGTGCCACGGTTGGCAAATCGCTTGGCACAACGCCCACGCTTATCCTTACTGAAAACCACTCCCGCAGCGCCGACATCGCCTTTGGTCTTGCCATGCGCGCCTATGACTTCACGCCGCACAAAACGGCTGATGCGAAAATTCCTGGCCCCGTCACATGCATGTCGGCCAACCCAGAAGCCACCGCAGCCGAGGCCGCCCCCATGGCCGCCGTGGCAGAAGGCGTGTTTTTCACCCGCGATCTGGTCAATGAACCCGCCAATGTGCTGACCACCGATGATTTCGCCGCCCGCCTTGCTGCCATGCAAGAACTGGGCCTGGAGGTTGAAATCTTTGAGGAAGCTGACCTTGAAAAACTCGGCATGGGTGCCCTTCTCGGCGTGGGCCAAGGCTCGCGCAGCCCGACGAAAATGGTCGTCATGCAGTGGAATGGTGGCAAAAAAGGTGATGCCCCCTTCGCCCTTATCGGCAAAGGCGTGGTGTTTGACACCGGCGGCATTTCCATCAAACCCGCTGGCGGCATGGAAGAAATGACCATGGATATGGGTGGCGCGGGCGTGGTGTCCGGTGTCATGCGTACCCTTGCCATGCGGCGGGCAAAAGCCAACGTTGTGGGTCTTGTCGGCATTGTGGAAAACATGCCAGACGGCAATGCCATCCGCCCCGGAGATGTTCTGAAATCCATGAAGGGCGACACGATCGAAGTGATCAATACCGATGCAGAAGGCCGTCTCGTTCTGGCCGATGTGATGTGGTACGCGCAAACCCGCTTCAACCCCACAGGCATGATTGATCTGGCCACCCTGACGGGTGCAATCATCGTGGCCTTGGGTCATGAAAATGCGGGCGTGTTTTCCAATAACGATACACTTTGCAACGCCTTCCTCAAGGCAGCGGCGTCCGAAGGCGAAGGCGCGTGGCGTATGCCGATGGGGCAAGCCTATGATGATAAACTGAAATCCAGAATTGCTGATATGATGAATGTCGGTGGTCGCGATGGTGGGGCCATCACCGCGGCGCAGTTCCTGCAACGGTTTGTCAAACCCGAAACGCCATGGATTCACCTTGATATCGCCGGCACGGCCCTCATGAAATCCGACACCACCCTCGCACCCAAAGGCGCCACAGGCTGGGGCGTCATGGCCCTGAACCGGCTGATCAAGGACATGCTGGAACCGAAATGACCCGGGCCCCCAAGCTTGGCAAGGTGCGGTCCAAGACACCGCCCTTGCGGCTTCTTTTTCGTTTAAATACTCACCTTTCAGCCCGCCCGCAGGCCGCCTGATGGGCACCGCGATGTTCTACCACCTCACCCGCTCCACCGCCGAAGATACCGTCACATCCTTGCTAGGACGCGCCGTAGGCATGGGCTGGCGCATCATGATCCGGGGCACGGATAGTGCTCGCCTTGACCGCCTCGATGCCCAACTTTGGGTCAAACCCGAAAACAGCTTCCTGCCGCATGGCCGGGCAGGCGGCTTGCACGATTTCGCTCAACCCGTCCTCTTGGGCAATGGCCCGATCACCAACTCTGCCACTGCCATGATGCTGCTCGACAATGCCGAAGTGACTTTAGACGAAGCGCAATCGCTCACCCGCGTCTGGTTGATTTTCGATGGCGAGGATCAGGCTGCACTTTCGGCTGCGCGCGCCCAATGGAAAGCCCTGACCGATGCCGGTATCGCCGCACAGTACTGGTCCGAAGAAACCGGGAAGTGGCAAATGAAGGCCGAAAAGTCGGCAACACCTTGAAAGCCCTGATCGTACTGGGTCACCCGGCCCCCGGCAGCTTTAACCATGCGCTTGCCGCAACCATCTGCGAAACATGGGCCAACGCAGGCGGCGACGTTACCTTCAACGATCCCCTCCATCAAATCTGGCGTACCTGCATCCTGGGCTTTTGCGGCGTCCCCCCCCCCGCATGGCTATCGGAAACTAAAACCCTTGCCACGCATTGCTTGACGCAAGCGGTAACACAGTAAATATTTGGCTGACAGAATTTCCGTAAGTCATCAAAATCAATACATTACAAACCGTATCACGCCTATTACCGGCTCAAAATCATCTTATCGCGGTCAATTTCAATCCGGTAAAGCCCCAAATAACTCATCCCCAGAAGCGACCCCTCCATCGCCCCCTTCGTGACCGAAGCTCTGATTTTCGCATCCTGAAACGGCCCCAGTTTCACGTCATTCAAAGAAACCTCTGCCGTTTGAACCACCCCGTTCGCGGTGTCCGCTTCCCCCAGATACGCCAGATTATCCGGATCAATTCCCAGTCTCCTTGCATCAGAATCCGACAAAACCACCGTCGAAGCGCCGGTATCTGCCAAAAAATCCACCGTCGTACCATCAATTGAAAGCGTCAGATAGTAATGCCCATCCTCCGCCCGCGGCACTTCAATCTTGCCGCCCGCAGTCACCGTTTGAACCGGCATGACCTGCACGCGAAGATCCCCCCAAAGCCCGTAACCCGCCGCGGCCCCAACAAAGATCATCCCCCAAGCCATCGCCGACCGCGCGGCAAACCCCAGCCGCCCGCGGTATTCCACCAGAACCCAGCCCAGCAAAGCCACCAGAATGATCCCCAGATAGGCAACCCTCGCGAAGATATCGCCGTCCATCACCCGATCAATCCCGTGCCCTTGATCCCGTCGATTACAAATTGCACCGAAAGGGCTGCCAGCAACATACCCAGCAACCGGGTGATTACAATCGTCCCGGTCCGCCCCAACATCCGTTCAAAGAACGGCGAGACGAGGAAAATCAGAAACGTCAGCCCCAGAAGCGCGTAAAGCAGCAAATGAACCGCAATCGCGCCCACCCAACCCGGCCCCGATTGCCCGACCAGCAAAATCATCGATGCAATCGCACCCGGCCCGGCAATCAACGGCGTTGCCAGCGGGAAAACGGAAGGATCGTGATCATGTTCGGTCTTCTGCCCCTCTCGCCGCTGCGTTCGCCGTTCAAACAGCATGTCAAGCGCCGTCAGAAACAGCAAAATCCCGCCCGCAATCCGAAATGCAGGCATCGAAATCCCGATGAAGCCCAGCAAAGCCTCGCCTGCAAAGCCAAACATCGTCAGCAACACAGCCGCTATAATACAAGCCCGCAGCCCAATCGCCCGGCGATGCTCGTTCGTCATTCCCCGCGTCAGGGCGATAAACAGCGGAATCAGGCCCGGCGGATCGATCACCACGAACAAAGTCGCGAACGCAGTGATCAGAAACGCCGTGTCGATCATTACGCCGCTATTCCTTCCAGTTTCTCCTGTGCGCGCAGCCACAAAGCCTCCGCCTTGTCCAGCGCACCCATCACTTCAGCGTATTTTTTCTGCCACGTCTCCGCCTCTGACCCGCGCCCCGGCTCATAAAGCGCCGGGTCGGCCAGTTTCTTGGCCAAACGGTCGCGCATCTCGTTCAGCTTATCAAGCCGTTCTTCGCATTTGCGCACTTCGGCCTTAAGCAGGGACACATCCTCACGACTGACCTTCTTTGGCTTCTCGACAGGCTTTGCTTTTGGTTCCTCATCCCCCGCCAACAATTGGCGGCGGTACGTTTCAAGGTCTTCTTCATACGGCACCACAGCGCCGCCCTTCACCAGCCAAAGCCTGTCCGCCACCAGCCCCAGCAAATGCATATCGTGGCTGACCAAAATCACCGCTCCGGTGTATTCGATCAACGCCTCGACCAAAGCCTCGCGGCTTTCCATATCAAGGTGGTTGGTAGGTTCGTCCAGGATGAGCAAATGCGGCGCGTCGATGGTGGCCAGCAACAGCGACAACCGCGCTTTTTGTCCGCCAGACAACCGCCCTACCACCGTTTCCGCCTGATCCGCCATCAAGCCAAACCCCGCCAACCTTGCGCGATTACGCGGCTGCCCTTCCGCAGGGCGCAGGCGTTGAACATGCTGAAGCGGCGTCTCGTCCAGTTGCAACTCGTCCACCTGATGCTGCGCAAAATAGCCGATGCGCAGCTTTGATGACTGCGTCATTTGGCCTTCCATCGTGATCAATTTGCCTGCCAGCAGTTTTGACAGCGTGGATTTGCCTTCGCCGTTGCGGCCCAACAGCGCGATCCTGTCGTCCTGATCAATACGCAAGGACAATTTACGCAGAATGGCGGGCCCACCGTAACCAACCGCAGCATTGTCCATATTGATGATGGGCGGCGATAATTCTTCCGGGGCAGGGAAGGTGAATACCTGTTTCCTTGCCTCTTCCGGCGCTGTGATCGGTGTCATCTTCTCCAGCATTTTCACGCGACTTTGCGCCTGCACGGCTTTCGATGCCTTGGCTTTAAAGCGGTCCACAAAGCTTTGCAAATGCGCCCGGCGCAGGTCTTGCTTTTTCGCTTCATTCGCCTGCACCGCACGGCGTTCGGCCACTTGGCGGGCAAACTGGTCATAAGGCCCGGACCAATAGGTCAGCTTTTTCTCATCCAGATGCAAAATGCCCTGTAGGGCGCGGTTTAACAGCCCGCGGTCGTGGCTGATGATAATCACCGAATGCGGGTATTTCTGCAAATAGCTTTCCCGCCACAAAGCGCCTTCCAGATCAAGGTAGTTTGTAGGCTCGTCCAGCAGCAGCAAATCGGGTTGCGCAAACAAAACCCCCGCCAACGCCACCCGCATCCGCCAGCCGCCGGAGAAATCCGAACAGGGGCGCAGTTGCGCCTCGGCGTCAAAGCCAAGTCCTTTTAGGATCGTGCTGGCACGCCCTTCGGCCGACCAGGCGTCGATATCGGCCAGCCGCGTCTTGATATCGGATATGCGGTGTGCATCCGTCGCGGTCTCTGCCTCGGCCAGTAGTTCGGTGCGCTCTGTATCCGCCTCCAGCACGGTATTCAAAAGCGACATCGATGATGACGGCACTTCTTGCGCCACGCCGCCAATGCGCGCACGCGATGGCAAAGAAATATCGCCGCCTTCCAATGCCAATTCCCCCCGAATCAGTTTGAAAAGCGTTGTTTTCCCCGTGCCATTGCGGCCCACGAGGCCCACTTTGTGGCCTGCGGGAATGGTTGCCGATGCGCCCACCAAGAGGGGGCGACCCTCTACCGAGTAACTGATGTCTGATATTCTAAGCATGCCGCGTTCCCTGCCTTAAGCGGAGTGCTTCGTCAACCACGGATGCCTGCTTTTCAAGGCAGCAAGGGCGTGTTAGCAGGCGCGTGTAATTCAAATGGGACGGGCAGGGGCCTGCATCCAGTATCAAGGAAGACATATCATGGCCGTTGAGCGCACCCTTTCAATCATCAAACCAGACGCGACAAAGCGAAACCTGACCGGCAAAATTGTCGCCAAATTCGAAGACGCGGGCCTGCGTGTCGTCGCGTCCAAGCGCATCCATTTGTCGATGGCGCAAGCCGGTGCGTTTTACGCCGAACATTCCGAGCGCGGCTTTTACGGCGAGCTGTGTGAATTTATGGCGTCCGAGCCTGTGGTTGTGCAGGTTCTGGAAGGCGAAGGCGCCATTGCCAAAAACCGCGAAGTGATGGGGGCCACCAACCCGGCCAATGCGGCAGACGGCACGATTCGCAAGGAATTTGCTTTGTCGGTCGGCGAAAATTCGGTGCATGGGTCGGATAGCGAAGCCTCCGCCGCGCGCGAAATTTCGTTTTACTTCTCGGGTCTCGAACTGGTCGGCTGACCACAACCAAGGATTTAAAAAAATCCTTGGCAAAAATTCTTTTGAAGAATTTTCAAATGACGTCAAAGACGCCGTTCCACCACGCCAAAGAAATCAAGGGCCGCGTCCAATTCGGACCGGCCCTTTTTTGTTGATCCGGCTTTGATGGCATCAAACCGCAGACGCAACGCTGTCTTTTCATCACCCCGGCAATCATTCCACGGGCGGCCCTGCAAACCCATGACAATGACATAATAGCCGATGAAATGTGGGTCCGATCCGCTGTTTAACAGGCGTCGATACGCTTCATCTGCCCCCAGTTCGCGCAAATCCTCTGCGCTATGAATACCTGCACGTGCAAAAGCTGCCTCGGAAGCGGGGCCGATGTTTGGGATGCTGGTAATGGGTGTTGGCATAGCAGGTCCGGCAATGATGTCGCGCGAAGGCTACCGTTTAGGCCGACCAATTCAACCAAAATTCGCGTCGTTCAGATCGATGCCCAGTCGCGAAATACAGTCTGGCCTTGCTGCTGGCTAGGGGCACTGTCTTGCCCCTGCTGTTGCGCCGGGGATGATCCGCCCGTTTGCTGGGCGGGTTTCGGGGTCTGTTTGGCCATCGGTCTGCTCCGCTTGAGTTGGCTCTTCTGATTGAAAACGCGTCGATTTTCTTAACTGTGACACATTTGTTTCAACTTTGAGTCTTACCTGTCGAAAAGGCAAGGACATGACGGAATAATGTCGTATTTTTGATAGGTTAGCGCAAACATGTGTGATTGTGACAACATTTTGCCAGAACGGCGCGTGCTTCCGGCTTGGCTAAATGTCAGCAGGACGCATGCCATTATGCGCCGTTGGCGTAACCAAGATGACATGGCCCATGAAATTTTATGCTTTAACAGTTTGAAAGCGCTTTGGAGACGAGAAATCTAATTTTATTTAGCAAATTAGTAGATTTCCAGTAGCTATATTGCAACATTCACAAAGCGGTTTTATAACATTCCCAAGAATGGGATCGAAGACAGGCGTCACTTCCTTGACCTCAGGGACAGGAGGCTTATCAAGTAAGTTAATATAGCTCTGTGGTGGCAGTTCCCGCCCCAGCCAACCCAAAGACGGAATTAGCCCTCGTGAATGATCTGAGCCTGACACCCAATTTGTTGCAAGCCGATATCCAGCGGCACCTGACCTTCACGCTTGGCAAGGATGTGCCCAATGCCAGCCTTTACGATTGGCGCATGGCGCTGTCGTTTGCCATTCGGGACCGCATTGTTGAGCCCTGGTTTACTTCTACCCGCCGCACCTGGGCCGAAGACCGCAAGCGCGTATACTATCTGTCGATGGAATTTCTGATTGGGCGTATTCTTGAAGATGCCACCATCAATCTTGGTTTGCGCGATGTGGCCGAACAGGCAATGGCGGCCTTTGGTCAGGATTTCCGCACAATTATCGAAGATGAACCTGATGCAGCGCTTGGCAATGGCGGGCTTGGCCGTCTGGCCGCGTGTTTCATGGAATCAATGGCAACGTTGGGGTGCCCGGCCTATGGCTATGGCATCCGGTATGAAAATGGCTTGTTCCGCCAGCGGTTTGAGGGCGGCCAACAGGTAGAGGCTGCCGAAGACTGGCTAAATCAGCGTCACCCCTGGGAGTTTGAGCGGCCAGAAGCGGCCTACACCATCGGCTTCAAAGGTGCTGTTGAAACCCGCAACGGGCGCGAGATCTGGGTGCCCGGCGAAACGGTGCTTGCGTCCGCCCATGATACGCCTGTTGTCGGCTGGCAAGGCAAATGGGCCAACACCCTGCGTCTGTGGGAAGCAAAAGCAACCACTCTCTTTGATTTGCAGCGCTTTAACCGGGGTGATTACACTGCCGCGGCAGAGCCTGAAACGCTGGCGCGCACGCTTAGCCGCGTCCTCTACCCCGATGACACCACCTATCAGGGCAAGGAACTGCGCCTGAAG
>JACMNW010000026.1 GCA_014378345.1 Pseudorhodobacter sp.
CAACACCAGTAATCGCGGCGCAAAATCGCGCAAGGCCGCAACCGCCTCCCAATGAGTATTGTTCGATAGCGTCAAGCGCGACAGTGGATCTTCGGTCAAAGCATCAGCGCCACATTGCAAAATCAAAACTTCCGGCGCGAAGGCGGCAAGGCGTGGCAAGATCAGGCCCTGCATAATGGCGCGCATTTCCGTATCATTAAACCCGGCGGGCACAGGCAAGTTAAAGCAATTTCCAACGCCTGCATCCGACAATGCCCCGGTGAACGGCCATCGCGCCTGTTCATGGACGGATATCATCAGAACATCGGGATCGGCTGCAAAAGCGTACTCCACCCCATCCGGATGGTGGGCATCAATATCAATGTAGGCAATACGCCCAACGCCACCTTGGCGCAGCGTCAACACGCCCAACACCGGATCATTCAGATAACAAAACCCGTTCGCACGGTCAGGCATGCCATGATGCGTGCCGCCACCCGGCACATATACCACGCCGGGTTTGTGCACCAACATCTGTGCCGCAAGCATCACACCACCGGCCCCGGTGGCGGGCCTGCGAAACATGTCGGCGAACACCGGGTTTGACAGAGTGCCAAGGCCAAACCGTTTGCATGTCGCACTATCCACCACGCCGTCACGCGCTGCCACTTGCAGCGCCTCAATGTAGGCTGGCGCGTGCCAAAGTTCCAATGCCTTTGGCTTGACCCTTGGGCTGGTAATAAATTGACGGGCGGGCAGCCAGCCAAGTGCCCGCACCAGATCCATCACGGTTGACACACGCGGCACCCGCAGGGGGTGGCTGGCACCATAGCTTGACCCGCGATACACTTCTGACCCGATAAAAATCGGGTATGCAGGCGTCACTGCAACAGCGCCTCAATCTTGTTGGTGATGGCGCTACCCGTTGGTTTCGGCCCCGACCCCCAGGTTGCAACCACAGCGCCCTGCCCGTCGAGCAAAACCTTGTTGAAATTCCATTCCGGTTCAAACCCTGTCTGACCCTTAACCCAAGCATAGAACGGATGCGCCGTCGCCCCCGTGACGGGCGTGATCGTGGTCATCGGCAGGGTCAGGCCGAAATTTGCATCACAAAACGCTTTCACCTCTGTGTCGCTGTCCAGTTCCTGTGCAAAGTCATTTGATGGCACCGCCAGCACCTTTAATCCGCGCACGCCGTAAGTATCTTGCAGCACCTGCAGGTCTTCGTACTGCGGGGTGTAGCCACATAAAGACGCCGTGTTTACCACCAACACCGGGCTTCCCTTCCAATCGTCAAGATCAATCTTGCCACCCTCAATCGCGGTGAAACTAAACCCCGCAAGCACTGCTGACGGCAAAAGAGTTGCCAGACCTGTGAGAGCCAGACGCACCACGTTTTGCCTTAGCTTCGGACGTTTTATCATGCCGATACCCTTTGATTACAAACCAAAGATAAACTGCCGCACCGCAGCGTCAAACAGCTTTTCCAGAAAAAATGATCCCGCATAACCACAGTTGCGTGATTTCAACATGCAAAGCGTGGGCAATTTGCCATAAGCATGCCATATTAAACCCATTGATATCGGGCAGAATGGTGCAAAGCCACGCCTTAAGAAAGTTTTCGCAGGCATGAAACGCAGTCCTTCCAGCGCCTTTGCCCCTTCTTTGGATGCGCCACGCAGCCAATACGGGGCCATCTGTTGGCGCAAAGCCGAAGCGGGCCTGGATGTGTTATTGATCACCAGCCGCGAAACCGGGCGGTGGATTATTCCGAAAGGCTGGCCCATCAAGGGCACAAGTGCCGCAGCATCCGCCGCGCGCGAGGCATGGGAAGAGGCGGGGGTAGAAGGCAAGTTGTCTGAAACCTGCCTTGGGGTATTTTCCTATCAAAAGATCATGCCACAGGATCAGTCAATTTCCTGCACTGTGGCGATTTACGGGTTGCGGGTGGAAAAATTGTCGCGCCGATACCCGGAACAACGCCAGCGTCGCCGCAAATGGTTTGCCGCCCGCGAGGCGGCAGGGTTGGTCGCCGAACCGGAGCTTAGCGCGTTGTTGTTGGCTCTGGACCACGATGCACAAGACGCGGGCGCCGTGGCGGCAAAGAAACTAAAGCCGCCAGTGCCAACACCGCCGATAAGCGGTTGAAAGTTCCTGCCAAATGCTTAGGTCTATGGGCATGAAGCACCCCGTGCCCCGATGATCTGCTATAGCCTGAGATGTGCCGCGTCGCATGACTTTGACAGTTGGTTTCGCACGTCTGACGCTTATGAAAGCTTGCGCACCGCCGGGCAGATCACATGCCCGGTTTGTGGCAGCAGCGATGTTGCGAAAACCTTGATGGCCCCCGCAATTCGACCTGCACGTCGTGCCGGAGCCGAGACACCCTCTTTGCCCCAAACCGCAGGCGCGCTGTCAAAGCCCGGCTCGGCAGTCGAGGAAGCCTTTGCTGCAATGCGCAAACAAGTCGAGGAAAATTCTGACTATGTGGGCCTGAATTTTGCCGCCGAAGCGCGCCAGATGCATGATGGCACCTTGGCACCGCGCGCAATCTACGGCGAGGCAAAACCGGAAGAGGCCCGTCAGTTGATCGAGGATGGCATACCCGTGGCCCCGTTGCCGTTTATGCCAAAGCGCAAAACCAACTGAGATTTTTGATCCCGTAGCCCGAAAAGAAAATTCTTGCAAAAAGAATTTTCAGGGGGCCGTCTGCCCCCCCCGGCGCCCGTCCCGGGCTTGCCCCCCGAGGATATTTTTCCAAAGTGAACGGGAAGACGCCGGTCAGATTTGCTTTTCGGGCATTTGCACGCGCAGTCCGTCCAACGCATCTGATACTTTCAATTGGCACGTCAAACGCGACCGCGCCGGATCGGGTGACCATGCGAAATCCAGCATATCGTCTTCCATCGCGTCTTTCTTCGGCAATTTGTCAAACCAGGCGGGGTCGACATAGACGTGGCAGGTCGAACAGGCGCAGGCGCCGCCGCAATCGGCCTCGATGCCCGGAATGCCGTTGTCGCGCGCACCTTCCATCACGGTCAGGCCATTGGCCACGTCAATCACGTGTTCTTTGCCGCCAAATTCGACATAAGTAATTTTCGCCATTCCAACCCTCGTTTGCCGCAATGCGTTTGCTACCCTGCGGCATAAGTCAAATTCCGCCTCTTTGCCAGTGCCGCAATGGTCGCAAGAGGATTCGTTGCGCGGGCTATCACCGTCATTGGTTTGGCGGTATGCTTTTGACCTGAAACCGGGCTTAACCCGTACCATAAGGCAGACAGGGTTTTTGCAGGCATGATCCGGAACCGTATTTCACCCTTCAGGCTTAGCGCTGTTATTGCCTTGGGCCTTGCGGGATGCCAATCGCAAATCCTGCCAAAAGCCCCGGAAATAGCTGATCTCAGCACAGAAACCCAACGAGGAGAGCGGCCGACCGCGCCCAAAGGGGCCTGTTGGGCCAGCGACGAGACCCCCGCCGTTATTCAGACCGTTACCGAAAACATTGCCCAAGATGCCGCCGCACACTCTGATGCAGGCTATCTGACCACGACCGTGCAGGAAATTGTCACTCCGCGCGAAAAAATATGGTTCCAGACGCCCTGCCCCCCTGCCATGACGCCCGAGGTCATTTCAACCCTGCAACGTGCCCTGGCGGTGCGCGGCGTTTATGTGGATAAGCCGACTGGCTTGCTTGATCCCGCCACACGCCGGGCCATTCGGGCGTATCAATCGGTGCGCGGATTGAACAGTGACAGATTATCACTGGCTGCGGCCCGCGATTTAGGGGTGGTCGCGTCTGATTTTGGCCAATCTGTTGGCCAATAATGCTGCGCCCAAACGCAAAAGGCCCGATGTTTCCACCGGGCCCTTGTACACGCTTCAGTGCCGTTTAATCAATCGACAGTGCCACAAAGCGCGGGTCGCCATCGCGGCGTACCAATAATAGCAAGGACTTGCGCCCCGCACCGCGTGCTTCTGCGACCCGACCTTCCAGATCTTTCAGGACAATAACCTTTTGCTGCCCCGCCTCGGTGATCAGATCGCCTTCGCGCAGCCCCTTGGCATAGGCCTCGGATGCTTGGTCTACCCCCATCACGATCAGGCCCTCGCTGCCAACCGGCAGGCCCAGTTTGGTGATGATTTCGCTGTTTACCGGTGCCACAGTCAGGCCCAAAATCTCGGCATTGGCCGGAACTTCCGGGGCTGGCGTTGCAGCCGGCACAGGTTCTGCCTCTGCCTCTTCGCGGCGACCCAGCTTGATTGACAGGGTTTCGGTTTTGCCGTCACGCTGCACGATTACGGGCACCGCCTCGCCAATCGGCGCATCAGCCACGCGGCGCACCAGTTCGCGAGTATCTGCCACTGCTGCGCCGAAGAATGATGTAATCACATCACCCGCCAGCAGACCTGCATCTTTTGCTGGGCCATCCGGCACATCGGTGATCAACGCGCCTTTGGCATCGGCAAGGCCCATCGCTTCGGCCACGTCTGGCGTTACGTCCTGGATGCGTACACCAAGCCAACCGCGGCGTGTTTCCCCGAATTCACGAAGCTGGCCCACAACTTTGGACACTACGTTTGACGCCATCGAAAACCCAATGCCGATAGACCCGCCATTGGGTGACAGGATGGCGGTATTAACCCCGACCACCTGCCCCTCGGTATTAAACAACGGCCCGCCAGAATTGCCCCGGTTGATCGCGGCATCTGTCTGGATGAAATCATCATATGTGCCCGACAATTCGCGTTTGCGTGCCGACACGATACCCGCCGATACCGAAAATCCCTGGCCAAGCGGGTTGCCCATGGCCACAACCCAATCGCCTACGCGCATCACGTCGCTATCGCCGAATGAAACGAATGGCAGCGGCGCATCACTTTCAACTTTCAGCAGCGCGATATCGGTTTTCAGATCCGTTCCCACCAACTTGGCGCGCAGACGTTTGCCGTTGAAGAAATCAATCTCGATATCGTCAGCACCTTCAATCACGTGGTTGTTGGTGACGATATAGCCATCCGCAGAAATCACAAAACCCGAACCCAGTGCTTCGGACCGTTGTGGTGGTTGCGGGCCCAAATCGCCTTGGCCACCCTGACCGTTCTTTTTCATGAAATCGTCAAAGAAATCCTGAAATGGCGATCCTTCGGGCACCATCGGGCCAGCCTCAGTATTGGCGGCCACCAACGACGAGGTGGTAATATTCACCACCGCCGGGCTGAACTGTTCGGCCAGATCGGCAAAGCTTTCTGGCGCGCCGCGCGCATCAACCTGGGGTGCCTGCGCAATCAGCAGGGCCGCACCAATCATAAGGGCCATCAGCAACCGGGGGGCCCTTGACGGCAAAGCCGGTAGAATGGACACTTGGGAAATCTGTCTCGTCTGCACCACGAATTCCTTTCGTTGCTCGGGTCGCTACGTCATTTGCTGGCAGGGTTATCTGTGCACGACGCTTTCGTCACTATGAAGTAGGTAACTTTATACGCAATGCAAACCCAATCGCGGCTTTTCAATAGGATGTGATCAACCAGGTGATTTGCATCACGGACGATGTGCGCGCGCAGGTCTAAAACACCAGATTTTAGGTTGGGCGCATAATTCTGCCGACGTATAATGACAAAGGGGCCAGCGTCGCCGCCAGCCCCTGTCTTGGAATTGCCGATTTCATTCAGCCACTGCTGCACCTTTGGTTGGCGCTTTTTCCGTGCGCAGATAATCAAAAAACTCGCTGTCTGGCTTTAGCACGATTGATGAATTACCTGCCTGCAGCGCGCGTTCATACGATGTCAGCGACCGGGTAAAGGCAAAGAATTCCGGGTCGCGACCAAAGGCTTCTGCATAGATGGCGTTGCGCTGAGCGTCTGCCTCACCGCGGATCACTTCGGCATTCTTTCGCGCCTCGGATGTCAGTTCCACCACCGTGCGGTCGGCGGATGCGCGCACGCGCTGTGCCGCCTCGTTGCCGCGCGCAATCTCATCTGCCGCCTCGCGTTCCCGTTCGGCCCGCATCCGCGCATATGTGGCCTCAAGGTTTTGCACTGGTAAATCGGTGCGGGTCAGACGCACGTCGACCACATCCACACCCAACGATTTTGCCTCAGACCGAGCAATGTCGCGGATTTGGTTCATCAGCCCAGTGCGGTCTTCTGACAAGACCCGGTTTGACGCCACCTTACCCAAAACTTCGGGGATGGCGTTGTTCAAGATGCCAGCCAGCAGCAACTGCGCTTTCTCAATACCGCCTGCGCCCACAGATTCGCGGAACTTCACCAGATCAACGATTTTCCAGCGGGCGAAAGCATCCACCACCAAGCGGCGATCGTCGTCCATCGTCACTTCCAAAGGTGGTGTCGGCAGCGCAAGAATACGGTCATCATAAGAAACAACGTCTTGCAGGAACGGTATTTTAAACCCAAGTCCGGGCGTTTCTTTAACTTGCTTTACCTGGCCAAACTGCAAGACCAGAACTTTTTGGCGTTCGTCTACAATAAAAATTGATGACAGAGCACCAAACACAACCAACGCCAAAATGGGCAGTATATAGATAGCGCGCATCAGTTGGTTCCCCCGGTTGTTGTTCCGGTTGCAGCGGCTGCCGCAGCGGGCATCTTGTTCAACTCGTTCAGCGGCAGGAAAGGCACAACGCCTTGTCCGCCATCGCCTGATCCTACACCGTCAAGAATGACCTTGTTCATGCCGCCCAATACTTTTTCCATGGTTTCCAGATACATCCGCTTGCGCGTCACTTCGGGCGCCTTGACATATTCCTTGTAGACCGAAATGAAACGGCTCGCCTCGCCTTGCGCATCGTTTACCACTTTCGCGCGGTAGCCTTCGGATTCTTCGGCAAATTGCGCCGCAGCACCGCGCGCGCCTGCCGTCACGGTGTTGGCATAGGCATCTGCTTCTTTTTCCAATCGGTCGCGTGCCTGCTGTGCCGCTTGCACGTCGCGGAAGGCATCAATCACCTCGGATGGTGGGGCCGCCTTGGCAAAGTTTACCCGCACCACCGAAATCCCGGCCTTGTAGCTGTCTAGCGTGGTCTGCACGGCGGCCCGCAGATCAGACGCAATAACGCCCCGATCCCGGTTCAGAATCGGTGATAGTTCTGATCTTGCAATGATATCGCGCATCGCGGATTCGGATACCGCCCGAATGGTATCGGTGGGATCAGCCAGATTAAACAAAAACTCTGACGCGTCGGCCACACGCCAGACCACCTGAAAATCAATATCCACAATGTTCTGATCACGGGTCAGCATCAGGCCGGTATCCATCTCGCCGCCCGCACCGGTGCCAATATCGGTTGTGCGTTCGCCCGTCACCTGCACCACTTCGGCCTTGACCAAGGGCCACGGCGCAAAGTTCAGGCCGGGATTGCCGATGCCACTATATTTGCCCAAGAACAGCTCAACCGACCGTTCTTCCGGCTTCACCGAATAGAACGACATGAACGTCCACACCGCCACTGCCGCAAGCGCGCCCAGCAGCAAGCCTTGCCGTGTCACCAAAGGTGCGCCCGGTTCCCGCCCGCCACCACCAGTACCGCCGCCGTTGCGGCCACGTCCGCCCATCAGCACGCGCAGCTGTTCCTGGCCCTTTTTCATGATCTGTTCAATCTCGGGTATCTGCGGGCCTTCGCCGGGTCTGCGCCCGCCGTTGCGCCCAGCATCACCCCCTCGGTTATCGCCGCCCTCGCCTTTGCCGCGATCATCGCCACCAGAGCCACCACCGCCGCCCCATGGGCCACCGTTTCCAGACATAAATTTCAGACCCTTTTCGTTGTTTTGTCTAATTTGGTTACATAAGCGCGAAATTCAAGCGGTTAAGCCGTTCTAACAGGCTTTCGCATCGTCACCAATTCCTCAGACATCGTGGGATGCACCGCAACTGTGCGATCAAAATCCTCTTTCGTCGCCCCCATCTTGATGGCAATCGCCGCCAGCTGGATCATTTCCCCCGCCCCCGCTGCGACGATATGACAGCCCAGCACTTTGCGCGTAGTCTGGCTTACGATCAGTTTCATCATCACCCGGTCAGGCTTGGCCGCGAAAGCTGACTGCATCGGGCGAAACGCGGTTGCGTAAACCTCAATGGGTTCCTGCGCCCGTGCCGCCTCTTCCGACAAACCAATCGCGCCCATCTCCGGCTGCGTAAACACCGCCGACGGCACCAACGCATGATCGGCCTTTGTGGCCTTCCCGCCAAACACCGTGTCGGCAAAGGCATGACCTTCACGAATGGCCACTGGCGTCAGATTGATCCGGTCCGTCACATCGCCCACCGCAAAAATCGACGGCACTCCAGTTTGGCTATAGTCATCAACCACAATCTGCCCGGCGCGGCCCAGCTCGACGCCCAACCCTTCCAGCCCCATGCCACCAGAATTGGGCTTGCGCCCGGTGGCATACATCACCAGATCAAATTCACGGTCGGCGCCATCGGTCGAAACCGCCTTGATCCCGGTGACCGCTTTTTCCAACCGCATCACATCGGTGCCGCAGCAAATCTCAATCCCGCGCGCCTGCATGGCTGTCGACACATGGCCGCGCGCCTCATCATCAAAGCCGCGCAAAATCTGCGCGCCCCGGTAGTATTGCGTCACCTTGACGCCCAGCCCGTGCAAAATGCAGGCAAACTCACTTGCAATATACCCGCCGCCGACGATCAAAGCCCGCGCAGGCAACGCGTCCAGATCAAACATCTCATTCGATGTCACCGCCAGTTCCGCACCCGGAATCTCCGGCACAAACGGCCGCCCGCCAGTGGCCACCAACACATGTGCCGCCGTAAGCCTCGTTCCATCCGCCAGCCGCACGGTATGCGCGTCGTCCAGCACGGCGCGGGCATCATGCACCGTCACGCCAGCATTTTTCAGCGTGGTCCGATAGGCCGCCTCCAGCCGCGCCAACTCGCTATGCAATACCCCGCGAAACCGCAGCCAGTCAAAAGCGCCAATGCTGGCATCCCAGCCATAAGCCCGCGCCAGTTCCACCGCCTCTGGATAGCCCGACGCAAACACCAACAGCTTTTTGGGCACACAACCCCGGATCA
>JACMNW010000285.1 GCA_014378345.1 Pseudorhodobacter sp.
AACATCATCGGTTTCCGCAGCAAAGCCGATTACCAATTTCGGGCGGTCAGCTTTCATCTGGCTAATCTGCGCCAAGATGTCGGGATTTTCGGTAAAATTCAAAGCAGGCGATTTGCCCGCCCCATCTTTCTTCATCTTGTGATCCGCCGCGTTGCCCACCCGCCAATCGGCCACTGCGGCGGCAAATATCGCCCCATGGGGGGGCAAACCCGCCTCAACCGCCGCCAGCATTTCCTGTGCAGTTTCCACCTTCACCACTGCCACCCCCTTGGGCGGCGGCACCGCGGCAGGCCCGGTCACAAAGGTTACATTCGCCCCCAGATCACGCAAGACCGCTGCAATGGCGGCCCCCTGCGCGCCCGACGACCGATTGGCAATATACCGAACAGGATCAATAGGTTCATGCGTTGGCCCCGATGTGACCAGCACGTGTTTTCCGGCCAACGGTCCGCCGGACAGGGCCGCTTCAACCGCTGCCAATATTTCCAGCGGCTCTGCCATCCGCCCCGGCCCAAACTCACCGCAAGCCATTGCACCTTCATTCGGGCCGACGACCAAAACGCCATCGTCTCGCAACCGCGTCACATTGCGCCGGGTCGCAGCATGATCCCACATCCGCACATTCATTGCAGGCGCAACCAGAACCCGCGTATCGGTCGCAAGCAACAGGGTCGATGCCAGATCATCCGCCCGGCCACCCGCCATTTTTGCCATCAAATCCGCAGTTGCCGGGGCCACAACGATCAGGTCGGCCACCCGACTTAACTGAATATGGCCCATTTCGGCCTCATCCGTCAGGTCAAACAGCTCTTGATAGACCTTCTCGCCAGCCAGTGCTGCAACCGATAGCGGTGTTACAAATTCGGCCGCAGCCCGCGTCATTACAGGCGTAACTGCCGATCCGGCATCCCGTATTTTACGGATCAGATCCAATACTTTGTAAGCGGATATCCCGCCGCCAATAATCAACAGTATCCGTTTGTCTGGCAGCATAGGCCTGGCTCCTGCAACGCGGGCTGCCTTAGGTTTAGGCGGCTCTTGGCAGGAACTCAACCACTTGGCTAAACTCTGAAAAAATGCACTTCACTGGATTGCGCTTCCAACGATTTGCGCATTTTGCCAAACGCAGCCGCCTCAAGCTGGCGTACACGTTCTTTCGATAGACCAAGCTCTTCGCCAAGGCTTTCAAGCGTCCGCGCCTCTTCGCGCAGTTTGCGCTCTGCCACGATGAACCTCTCACGCGGGTTCAAGGCCTGCATTGCATTCACCAGCCATCCACGCAGATGGGCTGCATCATGGCTGGTTTCCACAACATCTGCGGCCTGCGCCGTGTCGTCTTCCAGCATGTCGATCCATTCGCGCCCGTCATCTTCCGATGACTGGGTGGCGTTCAAAGAATAGTCAGATCCCGCCAATCGCCCTTCCATCATTTCAACGTCGGCCAACGGGACCCCCACTTCGCTTGCGATACGCTGGCGCAACTGATGGCCATCCAACACTTCGCCCGCTGAGGTCGCTTCCCGCTCCAGCTTGGCTTGCACCCGCCGAAGGTTAAAAAACAGCGATTTCTGGCTGCTGGTAGACCCGGTGCGCACCATCGACCAGTTGCGCATAACGTAGTCTTGGATTGACGCTTTGATCCACCACACCGCATAAGTCGAAAATCGAACGCCGCGATCAGGGTCAAACTTATCGGCCGCTTTCATCAGGCCAAGCGACGCTTCTTGAATCAAATCGTTCATCGGCGCGCCGTAACGGCGAAATTTCGATGCCATTGAAATCGCCAACCGCATGTAGGCGGTGATCAACCGGTGCAGTGCCGCCTCATCGCGCTGATCGCGCCACGCATATGCAAGCCGCAGTTCGGTTTCTGCATCAAGCAGTTCCGCTTTCATCGCTTTGCGCGACATGGTTTGGTCGTTATAAGTTTGGAGCGCCATCAATAACCTCCGTCAAAAAAAATCTCTGTCGGCTTTATTTGCCGTTCACCTTCATATTACGAGGCAATGCCGTGACTGGATCAATGGTTCCCTGCAAAAATGTGATGCCCAAGTTTACACTCGTGATTGGCGGCGCGCGATCTGGCAAATCAAGCTTTGCTGAAGGGCTGGCAATCGCCACCAACCGCCCTCGCCGCTATATCGCCACAGCACAAGCGTGGGATGCGGAAATGCAGGCCCGCATTGCCCAACACAAAGATCAGCGCGGCGAAGCCTGGATCACAGTAGAGGCCCCGTTTGATCTGTGCGGGGCCTTGGCAGATGCGCCACCAAGCGAAATTGTGTTGGTCGATTGCGCCACCCTTTGGCTTCCCAACCACCTCCTGGCCGAGGTCAATCTTGATGCCGAGGCCGCCAAATTGCTGGGTGCAATCGCCGACTGCGCCGCTCCAGTCGTTGTCGTCTCGAACGAGGTCGGCTGGTCCATCGTGCCTGACAACGCCCTTGCCCGCGCCTTTCGTGATGCCCAAGGCCGGTTAAATCAACGCATGGCTGCGCAAGCGGGTCTGGTGGTCGCCGTTATGGCCGGGTTGCCGATTGTGCTTAAAGGCCAGCTTCCGGAAACCACCGCATGACGCGGTTTTGGTGGGTCCGCCATGGGCCAACGCACGCCAAAACCATGGTCGGCTGGTCTGATCTGCCCGCTGATTTATCGGATCACGGCGCGATCACCAGGCTATCCGCATATCTGCCGCAAGACGCCATTTTAGTATCCTCAGACCTGATCCGCGCGGTGGCTACCGCCGATGCCGTGCAGGCAGATCGGCAGCGTTTGCCGCATGATCCGACCCTTCGGGAAATGCACTTTGGCGATTGGGAACTGCGCAGCCATACCCAGATCGAGGCAGAAACGCTCGAACTGTTCCGTGCCTTTTGGGATAGCCCCGGCGAGGTGCGCCCGCCACGCGGCGAAAGCTGGAACGATATCAATGCCCGCATTTGGTCTGCAACTGACCGCTTGATCACAGCTTACACCGGGCGCAATATCGTTGTTGTTGCCCATTTTGGCGCGATCCTTTCCGCGTTGCAAAGGGCCAAAGATTTGGCACCGATCCAAGCCTTTGCCCACCGCATAGATAATTTTTCAGTAACCGAAATGGTTCACACCGAAAACGGCTGGAAACTTGGCCGCATCAATCACATCGCGTGATATGCAACCGCACAAAACCGCACTGTCTTGAGCACCGAAAATTCGTTACCCAAACCCAAACCCGCACAGGAGGCGCAAATGACCTACGATCTTGCCATTGGCGACCGCGCCTATTCCAGTTGGTCCTTGCGTGGCTGGTTGCTGTTTGATGCCTTTGATATTCCGGTCAAAACCCATTCCGCGCGGCTTTACACCAATGAACTGGCGACCTTGCTGAAGGAATTCTTTCCAGGAAGAACTGCACCAACCATGCGCACCCCCGATGGCACCGTTGTGCCTGAAACCCTTGCCATTGCCGAAGAACTGGCCTCGCGCCACCCGAATGCCGGAATTTGGTCAACAAACCCAAAGGCGCGGTCGATTGCCCGCGTTCTCGCCGCTGAAATGCACGCAGGCTTTTCCGCCTTGCGCAGCCACTGTCCGATGAACCTGCGCGTCAGTTACACAGACTGCGCCCCGACAGACGCTGTTTTGGCCGATCTTGACCGCCTGCAAACGCTGTGGGCATGGGCACGGGCGGAAACTGGGGCCACTGGGCCGTGGCTTTGTGGCGACTATTCCGCCGCCGATGCCTTTTTTGCCCCGGTCGCGGCACGCATAGCTGGCTACAACCTGCCCGCTGCCCCCGATGCCGCCGCCTATGTGGCAGCGCATTTGGCGCATCCCTCATTCCGTCGCTGGCGGGCCATGGGCATGGTCGACGGGGCAGATCAAGATTATTACCGACGCGACTTTCCGGTTCGCCCATGGCCGGGGCCGCAGATTTTGGCGGCAAAAGCCGTGGCCGCTGGCCCTTCCGTCAACGCAACCTGCCCCTATTCCGGCAAGCCCGTCACCCATTTCATGGACCTTGGGGCCACGGTCTGGGGTTTTTGCAACCCGTTCTGCCGCGATAAAACTGTCGCAGATCCAGAAGCTTGGCCTAAATTCATGGTTCTTTACCAATCGTAAACCTTTACCCCCCTATCCGTTAACCAAGGTAAACGGAGTTTTAGGATATGGTTGCACGGGCCTACACAGTGGCCTTTGAAGGGGTCGAGGCGCGAATAGTCGAGGTGCAATGCGCCATAGCCCCCGGTCTGCCGTCGTTTTCTATCGTCGGCCTACCCGACAAAGCGGTGTCCGAGGCGAAAGAACGCGTGCGCGCGTCGCTTGCGTCCATGTCCATCGCCCTGCCGTCAAAAAGAATCACAGTGAACCTGTCGCCCGCCGATTTGCCAAAAGAAGGCTCGCATTTCGATCTGCCCATCGCTTTGGCGCTGCTGGCTGCGTTGGAAATAATTCCCAAGGATGAAATCGAAGGCACCGTTGCGTTAGGAGAACTTTCCCTCGATGGCCGCCTGATCGCCGTGATCGGCGCCCTGCCCGCCGCCATGGCCGCCGCCGATGCAGACCGCGCGCTTTTGTGCCCCAAAGCCTGCGGTGCCGAAGCTGCTTGGGTTGGGGCCACACAAGTGTTGGCCGCAAGTTCCCTGTCCGAAGTGGTGCGCCATTATACAGGTCAGTCGCCGCTCACTCCCGCCGAGGCAGGCGAAGTGCAACCCGCCACGTTCCGCCGCGATCTGCGGGATGTGAAGGGCCAGGAACGCGCGAAACGCGCGTTGGAAATTGCCGCCGCAGGTCGGCATCATGTGCTGATGATCGGCAGCCCGGGGTCTGGCAAATCCATGCTCGCCGCCCGCCTGCCCGGCATTTTGCCACCGCTTTCGGCGATTGAAGCGCTGGAAACCTCAATGATCCATTCGCTGGCGGGCCTGCTGACCGATGGCGGCATAAGCCGCGCGCGCCCCTACCGGGAGCCGCACCATACCGCATCCATGGCTGCGATTGTTGGTGGTGGGCGGGGGGCCAAACCGGGTGAAATCAGCTTGGCACACAACGGCGTGCTGTTTTTGGATGAGTTTCCCGAATTCCCGCGCCCTGTGCTGGAAACCCTGCGCCAACCGATTGAAACAGGTGAAATCGTCGTCGCCCGCGCCAATGCGCATGTGAAATACCCCTGCCGTTTCTTGCTGGTAGCCGCCGCAAACCCTTGCAAATGCGGCTACCTCACCGATCCCGCGCGGTCCTGCAGCAAGGCACCACTCTGTGGCGATGATTATATAGGACGCATCTCCGGCCCCTTGATGGACCGCTTTGATCTGCGCATAGAGGTGCCGCCGGTGGCCTATACTGACCTCGATTTACCTGCCTCCGGCGACACATCGGCGCAGGTTTCCGCCCGCGTGGCCATCGCCCGCGCCGTGCAAACCGAACGTTTCGTTGATCACCCCGAAATGCGGGTCAACGCCGATGCCGAAGGTGCTGTGCTGGATGAAATAGCCAGCCCCGATGCCGAGGGGCGCGCGCTTTTGGCCCGCGTGGCCGAACGCTTTGGCCTGTCTGCACGGGGTTATCACCGTGTTTTGCGCGTGGCCCGCACGATTGCCGATCTTGATGGATCAACGGGCGTACGCCAGCCGCATATCGCTGAGGCGGTCAGTTTCAGACTGGCCTCCAGCGCCAAAGCCTAGCCGCTCTTCCCATCTTGCGGGCAGTCATCGCAAAGCAAACGTGGCCGTCAGGCCGGATGAGTGCCGGGTCAGACCCCGCGCTTGGCCTCAATCACCTGCCAAATGCGTTCGGCTGTATTGGTGCCATCAAACCGCTCCAGCTCCTGTATGCCCGTCGGCGACGTCACGTTAATTTCGGTCAGATAGTCGCCAATCACGTCGATGCCGACAAAAATTTGACCATGCGCGCGCAGGGTAGGCCCAATCGCCGCACAAATTTCGATATCGCGCGGCGTCAGTCCAACTTTTTCGGGCCGCCCACCGGCATGCATATTCGACCGCGTTTCCCCCGCTTGTGGAACGCGATTAATTGCCCCAACAGGATCGCCGTCCACCAAGATGATCCGCTTATCGCCTTTGGAGACATCCGGCAAAAACTTCTGAACGATCAATGGCTCTCGGTTAATGCCAGTGAACATCTCGTAAAGTGAAGCTAAATTTCGATCATTCGGATCAAGCCGGAACACGCCCGCACCGCCATTGCCGTAAAGCGGCTTCAGGATGATATCCCCATGCCGCGCTTTGAAATCACGTATAGTCTGCAAATCCCGCGCAATCGCAGTAGGTGGCGTTAGATCGGGGAACCGCAGCACCAGTATCTTTTCCGGGTAATTGCGCACCCAGAACGGGTCGTTCACCACCAAGGTTTTCGGGTGAATCATATCTAACAGATGCGTGGTGGTGATATAGCCCATATCAAACGGCGGATCTTGGCGAAGCCAGACCACATCAAAATCGGCCAGATCAACCTGCGTCTCCGGTCCGTAAACCACGTGATTGCCAAGCTCGTGCCTCAGCGTAATCGGAAAGCCCCGCGCCATCACCCGTCCCTCAACAAAGGCCAATTTGTCGGGCGTATAGAAAAACAACGCGTGCCCCCGCGCTTGCGCCTCAAGCGCAATACGAAAAGTGCTGTCTGCATTGATGTTTACGGACCCAATTGGATCCATCTGCAACGCCACTTTCAGGGTCATAGCCGCCTCCGAGATGTAAGGCATCACTGATGACGCAACCGCGCGGCTTATGCAAACAAGTCACCCGGCGAAAGCGTTTTCCAGAATTTCAATCTGCCCGGCA
>JACMNW010000286.1 GCA_014378345.1 Pseudorhodobacter sp.
GGCAATGACGCGATCATCGGTGCGTTTTGCGGCATCACCCGGCATGATGGAATTTCAGCCGCCGAAGCGGGCGCGGATTACGTGGCTTTTGGCCCGGTGGGCGAAACACCCCTTGGCGATGGCAGCAAGGCAGAGGCCGATCTTTTTGAATGGTGGTCAGAGATGATCGAAGTGCCCGTGGTAGCCGAAGGATCGCTTACCGCAGACCTGATCGCCAAACTTGGGCCTGTCACAGATTTCTTCGGCATCGGAAATGAAGTCTGGCAAAACGACGACGCCGTTGGCGCATTGTGCGCTTTGCTGGCACCACTGGATTAGACAGCACCTAGGGCCGACTGATGCGAGGCGCGGATAACCGCCTCGCAGGCCGCGCTCAGGGCTTTGCGATCTGGAAAATCATTCACTGCAAGCGGATCGTGCAAGATCACGTCGATGGCGCCCTGCCATGGCGCGGCCAAGACCATCTTCAGGTGGGATGCAAAATCCATGTCCGCCCACCAGCCATAGAACCGCGCATCAGAACCCTTTGGCGCATAATAGATGACCGAGGCCGGTTGAATATGCATCACCTGTTCCATGCCATGCGTGTAGAACGCTGCGAATAATGTTGGCTTGAAGGGCAACACACGCAGGGTATCTGTGCTGGTGCCTTCGGGGAAAAACAGCAATCGGTGTCCTGCCCGCAGACGCGCCTCAAACACCGCTTGCTGCAGCTTTGCATCGGCACTTCTGCGGGCGATAAACACAGTTCCAGTTGCCCGCGCCAGCCAACCGATGCCGGGCCAACGCGCCACTTCGGATTTTGACACAAAGTACACCCGCTGTGCTGCGTTCAGCGCAAAGATATCCAGCCAGGACGCATGGTTCGCAACCACTGCCCCACGTTGGCCCATCGGCTTGCCGTGAATGCAAAGGCGGATCCCCATGATCCGAAACGCCACCCGGCAGACGCCTTGCGTGATATGGGGCGTGATCGGGCGGGTTGCGCCAAACAACGGTCGCTCGACCACACGCACCAGCAGCATCAGCGCCAAGGCGCCAAAGGTTACCCCCCCAAGCATGACGCCACGCAAGACCACCCTGCACCATCCAGCTATTCCAATGGGCGGATGCGCAAGGTCGGTTTCAGACCAACTGTCAGTCATCCCTTGTTGCCCTGCTTTCGGGCATAAAATTCCCGGTGCTTGGCAGACATCTGATCAGTATCCATCACCAAACAGACATCTGTTGTATTGAAGGCATGATCGATCCAAGCACCTTCGCCGACAAAACCCCCAAAGCGCAAATAGGCTTTGATCAATGCAGGCGTGCCCGCCAGGGCAAGGGTGCGATCAAGCTGTTCCACAGGCAGCACATCCATGGCCTGAAAACAATCAGGCCGCGCCTGCACCCGCAATTCCTTTGGGGCCAAGTGATGATGATGCAAATACGCCAACGGCTGTGCCAAAGCCGCCGCATCGGTGCCGTGAAAGCTGGCCACACCAAACAGCACTTCGAAACCATGCTCTGCCACATAATCGGCCAAACCGTTCCACAAATGGAACATTGCGGTAGACCCACGGTAATCACTATGTACGCAAGACCGGCCCAGTTCCAGCAAGCGCCGGCCAGATGATTTCAGCGCCGAAAGATCATACTCTCTTTCAGAATAGAACTGCCCTTCCGCAGTAACCCGGTCACCCGGAAGCAGCCGATACACGCCCACCACATCTTCCAAAGCGTCCGCATCTCGACGCGGGTCAATCAGGATCAGATGATCGAAAATAGCGTCAAATTCATCTTGTTCCAGCTGTGCGGCATGGTCAACCATAGGGCCATCGCCGCCCAGCTCTGTTACGAAAACCTTGTATCGCAACCGCTGCGCTGCCCGCAAATCGCGGTCGGTCTGTGCAAGACGAAGCTCAAGGGAAACGTCATCAGCAATCATTGAAGCTATGTCTGCCCTATTGGCCCTTGCAATGCGCAGGTCTTAGGCGCTGCGCCGCGGCATTGCAACTGTTTCAAGGCCTTCGCGTGACGCAACGCACAGCTCACCGGCTTACAATCCGGGATTGAACTTTCATGCAAACACGCCACAGTACCACTAAGAATCGAACACCGGCGAAAGCAAGATGAACCGCCCATCTATCACGACTTTACCCGCATTTTCGAAGTTAACGGTTATTCGTTCGCCAATGTTCGATTGCACCTGTCCAAGCCCCCAATCAGGGCGATCCGGATGGCGCACAATCATTCCGGGCTCAAGCATTGAGTTCATTGTTTTCCCGCCACCTGAAGGACCCATTTCCTATGCCCGAAAAGCCTGATCTTGTTGCCCTGCTTGGATCTCGTATCTGCCATGATCTTATCAGCCCGATTGGCGCGATCAGCAATGGGGTAGAGCTTTTGTTGATGGACGGCGGCACAATGGGCCCCGAGATTGCGCTGATTTCCGAAAGCGTCGCAAACGCCAACGCCCGGATTCGATTTTTTCGGGTGGCATACGGCGGGGGTGGCATAAATCAACGGATCGGCCAGCCAGAGGTCGTGTCTATCCTGTCAGACCTGACACGCGGCGGACGGTTGACAATTGACTGGCGCGGACCCGTGGATTTGCTACGGCGCGAGGTAAAACTGGCATTCCTGCTTATTCAATGCCTTGAAAGCGCTATGGCCTTCGGTGGCCGGATCACGGTCGAATACCGCGATGGTCGCTGGATACTTTCAGGCACTGCCAGCAAACTAAAAATAGATGCGGACCTTTGGCGGGATTTGTCTGATGCGCTGGAAACGCCAGATATTACGGCCGCCCAAGTGCATTTCGCCCTTGTCCAAGAAGAGCTCGCCCGACAAAACCGCCAGTTGAAGTCTGATATAGGGCCAACGGAGATCACTTTAAGTTTCTAGGCCGATTTAAGGCCGGATCGTGCCGTTACCCGTGACAAGATATTTGAAACTGGTCAGCTGTTCCGCCCCAACCGGACCGCGCGCGTGCATTTTGCCTGTGGCGATGCCAATCTCTGCCCCCATGCCAAATTCGCCACCATCGGCAAACTGGGTGGAGGCGTTGCGCATCAAAATGGCGCTGTCCAACCGCTCAAAGAACCGCGCGGCGGTGACGTTGTTTTCCGTCAGGATGCTTTCTGTGTGGTTCGATCCATGTTTGCGGATATGGGCAATCGCCTCGTCCACCCCGTCCACCAGTTTGGCGGCGATGACCATATCCAGAAACTCGCAGCCGAAATCTTCCGGGGCCGCCTGAACTGTGCCCGGCACTTTCAGCAACTCGCCCTCGGTGCGCACTTCAACCCCTGCGCGCAGCAAATCCTCGATCAAAACCGCGCCGTGTTTTGTGTAGAATTGCCAATCAATCAGCAGACATTCCGCCGATCCGCACACGCCGGTACGCCGGGTTTTGGAATTCAAAACCACAGCCCGCGCCTTTGCCAGGTCCGCATCTCGGTCTGCGTAAACGTGACAAATTCCTTCCAGATGCGCGAATACTGGCACCCGCGCCTCGCGTTGCACCAACGCAACCAACCCCTTGCCACCGCGCGGCACAATCACGTCAATATACTCCACCGCCCCCAGCATCGCCGATACCATGGCCCGGTCGCGTGTCGGCACCAACTGAATAGACGCTGGGGGCAGCCCCGCCTGCCGCAGCCCTTCCGCCATGCAGGCATGGATTGCGGTTGACGAATGAAAACTTTCCGACCCACCCCGCAAGATCACCGCATTTCCGGCTTTTAAGCATAAAGCTCCGGCATCCGCAGTGACGTTCGGGCGGCTCTCATAGATCACCCCCACAACCCCCAAAGGTGTTGCAACCCGCTGAATGTGCAAACCATTTGGCCGCGTCCAATCAGCCAGCACCCGCCCCACCGGATCAGGTTGTTCGGCCACTGTGCGCAACCCATCTACGATACCGCGAACACGGTCCTCGGTTAAGGTCAGGCGGTCCATTAATGCAGGCGACAAGCCTTTTTCGGCACCATATGCCAAATCCTCATAATTCGCATCCAGAATGGCCACGCGCCGCGCCCAAACTTCATGCGCGGCGCCAATAAGGGCCGCGTATTTCCGCTCAGGCGACGCGTAAGACAGCTCTGCCGCCGCAGCCCGTGCCGCAGCACCAATCTCCGCCATCATACCTGTGACCTGCGCATCCATCCCGACACCCCGTTTCTCTTTCGGTAAAATACTCCCGCCGGAGGCTCCAGCCTTGGCCCAAATCACCGCCTCAAAAGCCCGTCTCAGTCGATATTTTCGAAAATTCCGGCCCCGAATTTTTTTTGCAAAAATCTGCCTTCTTCTACACTACCATATCATCGCGGTGGACCAACGCCGCCCGCCCGGCGTAGCCTAAAATCGCCTCTATCTGCCCCGAACGATGCCCGGCAATCGCGGTAGCTTCCACCACCGTGTAACGCACCAAACCCTTGCCCAGTATCTCGCCCAATGGCCCGATGATCGACACAGGATCGCCGCGCCCAAAGGTACCCGCCACCGACGTAACGCCCGCAGGCAATAGCGATTTTCCCTGCTTCAGTGCCCGCACAGCACCTGCATCCAGCCGCACTTCACCCTTTGGCTTCATGGCATTGATCCAGCGTTTGCGCGCGGCATGCGGATCGCCTTTTGCCAAGAACCAGGTACAGTTTGCACCATTGGCAAGGGCTGACAATGGCCGCAGTACAGAGCCTTCCATGATCGCCATCGCACAGCCGCCCGCCACCGCGGTTTTGGCTGCAAGAATCTTTGTCTTCATGCCTCCCTTCGACATGGCAGAAATAGGATCGCCTGCCATCGCCTCGATTGCTGGCGTAATGGCTTCAATCAGATCATATCTTTGCGCCGACGCATCTTCTTTGGGATTGGCAGAATAGAACCCGTCTACATCTGACAGCAAGATCAGCTGATCTGCACCAACCGTCACAGCGATTTGCGCCGCCAATCGGTCATTGTCGCCAAATCGGATTTCATCCGTGGCAACTGTATCATTTTCGTTAACAATCGGCACCACGCCAAGGCCAAGCAATGTTTCCATTGTTGCGCGGGAATTCAGATACCGTCGCCTGTCAGTGGTATCTTCCAACGTGACCAGAACTTGGCCGGTAATAATACCATGCGAGGCCAGCACCTGCTCATAGGCCTGCGCCAACCTGATCTGTCCCACCGCCGCAGCCGCTTGGCTTTGCTCCAACGCCAAAGGCCCATCGGCAAGCCCCAAAACCTTACGCCCAAGCGCGATGGACCCGGAGGATATCAACACCACATCCAC
>JACMNW010000027.1 GCA_014378345.1 Pseudorhodobacter sp.
AATCGGCTTTGCCGAAGGATGCGATTATTTCGTCCGACATTGGCAACAACTGCGCCATTGGCAACGCATACCCGACGTTTGAGGCGGGGCGGAAGTATTTGGCACCGGGGCTGTTTGGGCCCTGTGGTTACGGCATGCCAGCCGTGGTTGGCGCGAAAATCGGCTGCCCTGATGTGCCGGTGGTGGGATTTTCGGGCGATGGCGCGTTTGGCATTGCGGTGACGGAACTGACGGCGATTGGCCGCCCCGAATGGCCCGCGATCACCCAAGTGGTGTTTCGCAATTATCAATGGGGTGCGGAAAAGCGCAACTCGACTTTGTGGTATGATGATAATTTTATCGGAACGGAACTGGACGAACAGGTGTCTTATGCTGGCATTGCAAGGGCTTGCGGGTTGCAAGGTGTGGTGGCGCGCACGATGGATGAGTTGCGCGATGCGCTGAGTAAGGCGGTGGTTGACCAGATGCAGAACGGCAAAACCACGCTGATCGAGGCGATGATCAATCAGGAACTGGGCGACCCGTTCCGGCGGGATGCAATGAAAAAGCCGGTTGAGGTGGCGGGTATTTCCAAGGCCGATATGAAGCGTCAAGCGATGGCAGGATGATACTGCCCTTTGGACTTTCGGCCTATGCCGCGGGTTTTATGGCGCTGGCTTTGGCCGGGGCGGCATTTGTGCGGGGCTATTCGGGTTTTGGCTTTGCTGCCCTTGTGGTTTCATCATCCAGTCTGGTGATGAACCCGCTGGTTTTGGTGCCGATGGTCATGCTGGTAGATGCCGCCATGACGGTGCAACAAGCCAAGGGGATCTGGCCCGATATCAATTGGCGGCGTGTGGCCGCACTATATGTTGGTGCCCTGATCGGGGTGCCGATTGGCATTTGGGCGCTATCGTCGGTGGGTGTAGATACGGCGCGGGCAGTGATCGCGGTGTATGTGCTTGTCGCGTGCGGGTTTTTGTTGGCTGGCTGGCAGATCACGCGCCCGGTTGGCGATGTGCCGCATGTCGGCGTGGGGGTGGTGTCGGGCCTCGCGAATGCGGCGGCGGTCGGGGGGTTGCCGGTGGCCGTGTTCTTTGCCGCGCAAACCCTGCGCGCGGCAGAATTTCGAGCAACGCTGATTGCATATTTTACCTTGCTGGATGTTTGGTCGTTGGTGTGGATGACGCATGCGGGCATGATCACCCGAGGGACGATTTATGGGTCATTGCTGGCGCTGCCGATCCTTATCGCGGGAATTTGGTTGGGCGGGCGGCAATTTCGGAGGGCGGAGCCTAAGGATTTCAAGCGGTTTGCGGTGGTTCTTTTGGCGGTACTGGCGGGGTTTGGGTTGGTGAAATCGGTGATATAGCTATGGGTCTTTGTCTGGTTATCAATGCGGGATCGTCATCCTTGAAGCTTGCGGTTTTTGATGCCGCGCTGCAGCTGTGCATCAAAGGCCGAGTGACAGAGATCGGCGGTGCATCGTGCCTGGAGATGGGCGATATCACCGTTGATATGCCGGTGCCGGATCATGCGTCCGCCCTTGTAGCGGCGTTGCAGGCCTTGGCGCTGGCGGGGTATCCGATCGAGGCGTTCGGTGCGGCGGCGCACAGGGTTGTGCATGGCGGGGCAAGTCTGGTGGTGCCGTGTCGGATTACACCCGGCGTGATTGCCGCAATCGAGGCCTGTGTGCCGCTGGCGCCGCTGCATAACCTGGCTAATCTTAACGCCATCAAGGCGTTGGTGCAGATAGCGCCCACCCTGCCGCAATATGCCAGTTTTGATACGGCGTTTCATGCGACCAATCCTGAAGTGGCGCAGCGCTATGCCATTCCGGCGGCCGACACAGCCCTTGGGATCAGGCGTTACGGGTTTCATGGACTGTCTTACGCATCCTTGGTGCAAGTCCTGCCAAAGTTGTCTGGCACGGCATTGCCACGTCGGCTTTTGGCGATGCATCTGGGCAATGGTGCATCGCTTTGTGCGATCTTGGGCGGTGTATCCGTGGCAACCACCATGGGGTATTCACCACTTGACGGCCTGACCATGGGCACGCGGGCGGGCAGCATGGATGGCAACGCGGTGCTGCGGTTGGCGGAACTGCACGGCGTGGCGGGGGCTGCCCGGATTTTGAACTTTGAAAGCGGGTTGCTGGCGCTGGCCGGGGCGTCTGATATGCGGGCATTGGCTGCGGAGAATACGCCGGACGCACGCTTTGCCGTGGATCATTTTTGTTATTGGGCGGTGCGGCACGCGGGCAGTATGATCGCGGCGATGGGGGGGCTTGATGGCATCGCCTTTACTGGCGGTATTGGTGAAAATGCCCCGCCTGTCCGCGCCCGAATTTTGGACGGATTGGTTTGGGCTGGTGTCGCCTACACGGAAACCGCAAACCAAAATGGCACGGCCTGCTTGCATGAAACCGGCTCCGGTGTCGCTATCTGGACAGTGCCCACGCAAGAAGAACGCCAGATTGCATCAGAAGCGATGGCCCTAATGGCAAGGATATCTGAATGACGCTGCATCAGCCAACGCTTGATACCTCGCCAAAAGTGTCAGACGAAATCCGGCGGACGACGTGCTATATGTGTGCCTGCCGGTGCGGGATCAACGTGCATCTGACGTCGGGCAAAGTGAGCTACATCGAAGGCAACCGCGATCATCCGATCAACAAGGGTGTGCTCTGCGCCAAGGGGGCGGCGGGGATCAAACAGATCACGGCACCATCCCGGTTAAGGGCCCCTATGCGGCGGGTCGGGCCGCGCGGGTCTGGCGCGTTTGAAGAGATTTCGTGGGATGAGGCGTTGCAGTTGGCTGTCGACTGGATGAAGCCTCTGCGCGAAACGGCCCCCGAAAAACTTGCGTTTTTCACCGGGCGCGACCAGTCGCAATCCTTTACCGGCTGGTGGGCGCAGGCCTTTGGCACGCCGAATTACGCAGCGCACGGCGGGTTTTGTTCGGTCAACATGGCGGCGGCTGGCATCTATACCATCGGCGGGGCGTTTTGGGAATTTGGCCAGCCGGACTGGGATTTGACCAAGCTGTTCGTGATGTTTGGCGTGGCTGAAGATCACGACAGCAACCCGATTAAAATCGGTCTGGGTAAACTGAAGGCGCGGGGCGCGCGCGTGATCGGGGTGAACCCCATTCGCACTGGGTATAATGCCGTGGCGGATGATTGGTATGGCATCACGCCGGGAACGGACGGGCTGTTGATCCTGTCACTGGTGCATTGCCTGCTGGTGGCGGGCAAGATTGATGTCGAGTATCTGGCGCGCTGGACCAATGCGGGGCTGCTGGTGACGGAAGCCGAGGGGCCGGAAAAAGGCCTGTTCGTGCGCAATGCCGAAAGCCAGCCGTTTGTGATTGACCGCGTGACTGGCCAGCCTGCATCCTGGGATGGCAAGGGGGTTGTGGCTGATCTGGGGGCCACTTGGCAAGGCAATCGCACAGTGTTTCATCATATGGCCGAACGGTATCTGGCGGCGGAGTATGCCCCCGAAGCGGTGGCAACGCGCACGGGTATTGCCGCGACACGTATTCGCGCGCTGGCAGCGGAAATTGCCGATGTGGCGTTCAATCAGGCCATTCGGGTGGAACAGGCATGGACCGATTTTCGCGGCGATACCCATGATCACATGCCGGGGCGACCAGTGTCGTTTCACGCCATGCGGGGGATATCGGCGCATTCCAACGGGTTTCAGACGGCGCGGGCGCTGCATCTGCTGCAGATCATCTTGGGCGCTGTGGAAACGCCCGGCGGTTACCGCCTGAAGCCGCCCTATCCCAAGCCGATGGAGGCGCACCCGACGCCGCATTTCGTGGTAAAAGCGGGGCAGCCGCTGACCGGGCCGCATCTGGGCTATGTGCGCAGCCCGGAGAATCTGGCGTTGCGGGAAGATGGCAGCCCGGCGCGGATTGATAAGGCGTTTTCGTGGGAAAACCCGTTTTCGGCGCATGGGTTGATGCAGATGGTGATCCCCAATGCGCATGCGGGCGATCCTTACAAGATCGACACGTTGTTTTTGTATATGGCGAATATGGCGTGGAATTCGTCGATGAATTCATCGGCGGTGATGGACATGCTGACGGATAAAGATGAGAGCGGTGAGTATGTTATTCCGCGCATCATCTATTCGGACGCCTATGCATCGGAAATGGTGGCCTATGCCGATCTGATCTTGCCGGACACCACTTATATGGAACGGCACGACTGTATTTCGATGCTGGACAGGCCGATTTCTGAGCCGGGGGCGGCGGGCGATGCTATTCGCTGGCCAGTGGTGGAACCGGATAGGGATGTGCGGGGGTTTCAGTCGGTTTTGCTTGATCTGGGCGCGCGGATGGCGCTGCCGGGCTTTGTTGCCGAAGATGGTACGGCGAAGTTCAAAGATTATGCCGATTACATTGTGAACCACCAACGCCGCCCGGGTGTAGGGCCGTTGATGGGCTATCGCGGCGATGGCACTGCGACAGGGCGCGGTGCGCCTAATCCTGATCAGATGGCCAAGTATATAGAAAACGGTGGGTTTTTTCAGGCGCATGTGCCGGACGGGGCTAAGTATTTCAAGCCGTGGAATGCGGCATACCAAGATTGGGCGGTGGAGACGGGGTTTTACGAATCGCCGCAACCGTACCTGTTCTCGATCTGGTCCGAACCGATGCGCCGCTTTCAACTGGCCGCCGAAGGGCATGGATTCACCCAGCCCCCCGATGCTTTGCGCGACCGGATCAAACAATCCATGGACCCGTTGCCGATCTGGTATCCGCCGTTTGGCGATGATGCGGCGGCGGAATATCCGGTGCATGCGCTGACGCAGCGGCCGATGGCGATGTATCATTCCTGGGGGTCACAAAACGCGTGGCTGCGGCAAATTCATGGCAAGAACTACCTGTATTTGCCGACAAAAATCTGGCAGGCGCAGGGGTTTGTTGAAGGCGATTTTGCGCGGGTGACATCGCCATCGGGGCAGATTGAGGTGCCAGTGGCGCATATGGCGGCGCTGAATGAAAACACGGTCTGGACGTGGAACGCGATTGGCAAGCGTAAGGGGGCTTGGGGTTTGGACGCCGATGCGCCAGAGGCGACACAGGGTTTTTTGTTGAACCATTTGATTTCGGAACTGCTGCCGCAAAAGGCGGATGGCCAGCGTTGGGCCAATGCGGACCCGATCACCGGGCAGGCCGCGTGGTTTGATCTGCGGGTGAAGGTGGAGCGGATTGCGCCGATGGTTGAGGCGAGGCCAGCATTTGGGCCGTTGGGTTTGCAGGTGCGGACATGACGGCACTTCCTGCACAGACCGACAAAAAGCTGGGGTTGGTGATTGATCTGGATACCTGCGTTGGATGCCATGCTTGTGTGACCGCTTGCAAGGGTTGGAATGATCAGGGGTACGGCGTGCCTTTGTCGGATCAAAATCCGTATGGATCAAATCCTTCCGGCACGTTCTTAAACCGGGTTCACAGCTATGCAGTGCAACCTGCTGCAGGTGCAGCACAAACCATCAATTTCCCTCGATCCTGCCTGCACTGCGAAGACGCGCCCTGTGTGACGGTGTGCCCAACCGGTGCCAGTTACAAACGGGTCGAAGACGGCATTGTGCTG
>JACMNW010000287.1 GCA_014378345.1 Pseudorhodobacter sp.
CCGCTGCGTGCTGCACAACCTCCGCCCCGGACGCCCGCATCGCCGACGCCGTATCCAGCACATCCTGACCCTCCAGCAGACCTGTGATCTTCGTCTCCCCCACCGCCATCGCGCCAAAGATCAACGCACGGTGCGATATGGATTTATCCCCCGGCACCTCCGCCACGCCCGACAGCGCCCCCGATTTACGCGCCGTCATTGGTTCTGCAACACCATGGCCAGACATCAACACTCTCCTGCTTCGCTCAACCGCCTGATAGCGCAGGTAGCAGGCAGGGTCTACACGGCGCGCGCACTCAAAACGGTCAGCCTATGGCGCCGATAAATAAGCAATTCAGCAACGGCAAAGTTAATCGCCCAGCCAAGCCCCATCAGCACTGCCCGCGCGCTTGTGTCCGGCTGACCCACAGCGATAAAATAGGGAACGCTGGTCAATACTTGGGTGCCCGCCCCCATGCCAATGGCATATCCACGCAGCATCCAATCCTGATGGCTGCCAAAATCACGCTGACGGATCGCCAGATAGCCTCTGCACAGCGCCAAAACCATCCATACTCCCACTACCAATCTTGTCACATAAAGCACCACGCCGTCCGTCGGCGGCAGGGCATAGACCTGATCCATCCACAGCCCGGTCAACGCCGCCACCAATCCTGCAGGTACCGCCACGCGTCCGGCCCGCCTATGCCAGCGCGGAAAACCACGCCGCAACCGTGGCGCAAATTGCAATGCGCCCAGCAAACTGAACAGGGTGACAGCAACAATATGCAAAACCCCCGGCACCGGACTGTTTAACCACCGCGCATTTTCCGGCGTCATCACACCGCTGGCAATCTGCGCCATCCGCACAGACCCGGCCAAAATCGGCACAACACTCAACAAAACCAGCCCCGCAGGAACACCCCAACCCGATAGCTTACTCATATCGATGCTCCACGCTGACAAAGGCCAACGCTTATGCGCCTACCTGATCAAGTCAATCCGCGCATTTCATCTGTTAAAAATATCCCCGCCGGAGGCCCGCCTTGACCTCGCGGCGAAGTCCGCGATCAAGAGAAAAAACCTGCGCGATCAGCGCACCGCCAGATTGCCGCCCCTCACCCAACACGCCGATAGGTCAGATAATGTGGCACCCGGTCTTCCCTCAACGCTTTGTGCTCATACCGCGTCGATATCCAATCGCTCCACGCCACGCCGCCCTGCGATACCAATTCAAACCCCGCCTTCGGCACTTCTTCCAAGGTCTGGCGCACGTAATCTTCAATATCCGTCGCCACCCGAAACTCTGCCCCCGGCTGCATGACATGCGCCAAAGCCACCAAATACTCCGGCGTCACAAACCGCCGCCGATGATGCCGTGCTTTCGGCCAAGGATCAGGATAGTTCAAAAACGCCTTTGCGATTGATCCCCCGGGCAGCACCTCAAACAAGCTACGTACATCGCCCGGATGAATGCGCATATTTGCCACCCCCGCCGCCCGCGCGCGGCCCAGAAACATCGCTATTCCGTTCACATAGGGCTCGCAGCCAATGATCCCGATGTCGGGATAGGCCTTAGCCATATGCACCAAATGCTCGCCGCCACCAAAGCCCACCTCAAGCCACAGGGGTCGGTCGCCAAAAACCGCACCCGTATCAATCAATTGCCGCTCCGGGTTTTCCTCACGGGTAATCCCGGCAAAGATAAGCCCCGCCAGATCCTCGGCCAAATAGGCCTTCTGACTTGTTCGCAAAGTCTTACCATGGATGCGCCCATAAAAATTGCGCCGCTCAACAGGATCATACATCGCCAAAGCCTCAAATTTGATGCCCGGCCTCTACCCCTGTTCCGCGCTGATCACAAGCAGGGCCAAACCGGCGTCACCCCCGCCCACGGTACGGCGCCACGCCCTGATCTGGCAACCAAACCCCATCTGGCGGTGCCCCGGTCTGCCAGAACACATCAATCGGAATGCCGCCGCGTGGGTACCAATAGGCCCCGATCCGCAGCCAAACCGGGTCCAGCAACGCCACCAAACGCTTGGCAATATCCAAGCTGCAATCCTCATGAAACGCGCCATGATTGCGAAAAGACTGCAGATACAGCTTCAACGATTTGCTTTCCACCAGCCAATCCTTCGGCACGTAATCCATTACGATATGGGCAAAATCCGGCTGCCCCGTCATGGGACAGATTGACGTAAATTCCGGTGCCGTGAACCGCACACAATACAGCGTGCCCTTATGTCCTGCGGGAACCCGCTCCAACACCGCAGCATCCGGCCCCGATGGAAGATCTGTGGCAGCCCCAAGCTGCGTTAACCCGGAGACATCGGTTTTGGTCATATCAGCCCCCATAGGATGGGCGGTTCCGGCAACGCCGGGTTCGCCCATCGCTCATTTCAAACCGCCTTTTTCAGCGCCTCAATCAAATCGGTTTTTTCCCACGAAAACCCGCCATCCGCCTCTGGTGCCCGCCCGAAATGCCCGTAAGCTGATGTGCGCGCATAGATGGGCCGGTTCAGTTGCAAATGCTCCCGTATCCCGCGCGGCGTCAGGTCCATGCACGCAGCCACTGCCCGCTCGATCTGCGCCGCATCCACCGTGCCCGTGCCATGCGTATCGACGTAAATCGACAGCGGCTTTGCCACCCCGATGGCATAGCTTACCTGCAAGGTGCAGCGTTCCGCCAGACCAGCCGCCACCACGTTTTTGGCCAGGTACCGCGCAGCATAGGCGGCGGACCGGTCTACCTTGGTTGGATCTTTGCCCGAAAACGCGCCGCCACCATGTGGGGCCGCACCGCCGTAAGTATCGACAATAATCTTGCGCCCGGTCAGACCTGCATCACCATCCGGGCCACCGATGACAAAAATCCCCGTCGGGTTCACATGCCATTCGGTCTTTTTGGTAATCCAACCCTCGGGCAGCATTTCCAGAATATACGGCTCCACAATCGCGCGAATGTCTTTTGATTTCTGCTTTTTGTCCGAATGCTGGGTCGAAAGCACGATGGATGTCACCTCCACAGGTTTCCCATCGGCATAGCGCAAGGTGATCTGGCTTTTCGCATCTGGCCGCAAGGTAGGCTCCGCCCCCGATTTGCGCGCTTCGGTCAGACGGCGCAAAATCGCATGGGCATAATGAATAGGGGCCGGCATATAATCCGGCGTCTCCAGCGTGGCATAGCCAAACATGATGCCTTGGTCACCCGCACCGTCCCGGTCCACGCCTTGCGCGATATGCGCAGACTGGCCGTGCAAGTAGTTGTGAACCTTCAATGTTTCCCAGTGAAATTTCTTCTGCTCATACCCGATATCTCGCACACAGTCGCGCACGATGCCGTCAATTCGGCCCATCATCGCCTTGGTGGCCTCTTTGGTCGAAAGACCAACCTCACCGCCCACAACCACCCGGTTCGTAGTGGCAAAGGTTTCACACGCCACGCGGGCATTGGGGTCTTCGGTCAAAAACGCGTC
>JACMNW010000028.1 GCA_014378345.1 Pseudorhodobacter sp.
AACATTTTCTTTGCCTGTGGGGCACTTATCGGCGGGGCTGGGGGTGCGTTGCAAGCCGCGTCCCGCACCATGATGGTGCGCCACACCACGCCCGATCACGCGGCGGAAGCATTTGGCCTGTTCGCCCTATCCGGCAAAGTGGCCTCGTTCATCTCGCCCTTCCTTATAGCAATTGCCACCACCGCCAGCGGATCGCAGCGCATCGGCATTTCGCCCCTTATCGCGCTGTTTCTTATAGGTCTTTTCCTGTTAGTTTGGGTCAGGCCAATGGGGGAACGGGCAATTCGATGATCCGCATATTTGTTCTGACCTTGTCGCTGCTTTTGCTAAGCCCACCTGCCAGTGCCGAAAATCTTGCCAACCAGTTGTTTGGAGCACAGGAAAATCCATCCCGCCAAACCCCGATGCCTATCGGAAGCTATGCGCGCGGCTGCGGGGCGGGTATGGTCGAATTGCCCGAATCCGGGCTAAGCTGGCAGGCCATGCGCCTGTCCCGGCATCGCAATTTCGGCCAACCCGTGCTGATTGATTACCTGATAGACCTTAGCCAGTTCGCCCAACAAATCGGATGGGCAGGTCTTTATATCGGCGATATGGGCCAACCGCGCGGCGGGCCGATGACATCGGGCCACGCCAGCCACCAGATAGGCCTTGATGCCGATATCTGGATGCTACCGCCCCGCCGCCTTGATTTGACGGCCAGAGAACGCGAGAATATCAGTTCGGTCCCAGTGCGATCCGCTGATCAGCGGTCTGTTACATCCAACTGGACGGCTGCACACCGCGCCTTGATGCGCGCCGCGGCACTGGACCCCCGCGTTGACCGCATTTTCGTGGCTGCCGCAGTGAAAATCGAAATGTGCAAAACGGCAAAACGAAAAGACAAAGACTGGCTACAAAAAATCCGTCCCATTGCGGGACATGACACACATTTCCACGTCCGCCTGAAATGCCCTAAGGGTGCGCGCCTCTGCGAAACACAAAAGCCAACAGTGGCAGACCTGTCCAAAGGCGGTAACGGATGTGATGACACCCTGATGTATTGGGTTACCGACTACCTTAACCCGCCAAAACCCACCAAAAATCCCAAAAAACCTGAAAAACCCGAACGCGGCCCACGAGATTTTACGATGGCAGATCTGCCAAAACAATGCGCCGCAGTTCTGTCGTCGGATTGACCCTTTGCCTGATGGGGGCATGGGGATTGGAAGGCAGCAGCGCCCGGCCAATGCCGGTTGGGTTTGTTTCATCCTTTCATTGGCAAAGCGATGAGCCACAGTTCGGCGGCTTTTCCGCGATTGCAAGTGATACAGATGGCATGGGTTTTGTTACGCTTACGGATAAAGGACTGTATCTATCGGCCCGCATTTTGCGCAATAAGACTGGCCGCATCACCCGGATAATCGCTAACCCCCTGCAAAGATTGCACAGCAAGGACGGGCGGCCCTTTGGCCCCTACGCCAGTGACGCCGAAGGCCTGGCCATCGCGGCCGATGGTACTGCCTATGTGTCGTTTGAACGTGTGTCGCGTGTCGCCCGGTACGATACCTTAGGCGCCCAAAGCCTGTCGCTGCCAAAACATCCGGCGTTCAAATCCATGCTTGAAAATGAATCGCTTGAAGCTTTGGCTATAGATGCAGCGGGCACGCTTTATACTTTGCCAGAGCGTCCCAAAGGGCCCGCGCAGTCCTTTCCGGTTTATCGGTTCAAAAATGGCGTCTGGGATCAGCCTTTTAGCCTGCCAAAGCGCGGGCTGTTTCTTGCCGTTGACGCGGACTTCGGCCCTGACGGTCGGTTCTATCTGTTGGAACGCCAGTTCTACGGTCTTTCCGGTTTCGCAAGCCGGGTGCGCAGGTTTGTGATTGGCCCCGATGGCCCAGAAGCAGAAGAAACCCTGCTTCAGTCTATGCCCGGTCAGCATGACAATCTTGAAGGCCTGTCCGTCTGGCGCGATGCAGCGGGTTCCCTGCGCCTTACGATGATTTCTGACGACAATCTGTTTTTCTTACAACGCACCGAAATCGTTGAATACAGCGTTCCTGATTGACGCAGCCGCTTCGCAAAGCTAAAGCACGCGCCTGCCCCAAAAAGGCCAAGTTTCCGCAACCTTGTCAAAACGGACATAAATATGAAATCCCTGATTCCCGGCATCCTTGCCATGGCGGCCATTGTTTTGGCATCCAACATTCTTGTGCAGCACCCGCTTGGCCTGTGGCTGACATGGGGGGCCATCACCTATCCCTTTGCGTTTTTGGTGACAGACCTCACCAACCGCATTCAAGGCCCCGTCGCCGCCCGCCGCGTCGTTCTTGCCGGTTTCGTCACCGGCATTGCTTGCTCGTTGATAGGCACGCAAATCATCGGCGAATTTGGCCCCTTAGTCACTTTGCGTATCGCTATCGGTTCCGGCACTGCCTTCCTTGCGGCGCAGCTGCTGGATGTCGCCGTTTTTGACAGGCTTCGCCGGGCCGCTTGGTGGCGTGCCCCCCTCATCTCTACCTTGGTCGGATCAACCCTTGATACCGTGTTGTTCTTTACCATCGCCTTTTCGGCTACGCTGATCTGGCTGGAACCCGCAAATGATGTGTCTTGGGCAACGGCCACCCAACCCCTGCTTGGCTTTGGCCCGGTGGCACCGTTTTGGGTGTCACTTGCCGCTGCCGATTGGTGTGCCAAAATCACCCTCGCCATCGTTGCACTTTTGCCATTCAGGCTAACTGTCGCAAAATTGACCGCAAAGGTAGCGTAAAACCTTTTGACAAACACAAAATATGTGCCACTTTCCTTATATCGGCAACCATTTGAAAGGAGGTGATCCAGTGTCTAGAGTGATGTTGGAGACTTGCGTCGGGACAGTCATGGGGAGTGTCTTCTAGGAGCAATCTTCTTAAAGACAGACCACTGATTGGATTTGAAGCCTAACTGGCCCATCTCCTAAGATCTCGGAAAGGGTTGCCGTAACTGGCGACCCTTTCTCTTTTTGTGAACTATGCCATAACCCGGATATGCTGCGCATCAACGACACCATCACTATCGCCGACTGGGAGCTTTCTGAAAGCTTTACCCGATCTTCCGGGCCGGGCGGGCAGAATGTGAACAAGGTATCCACCGCTGTAGAACTGCGGTTCGAGGCAGAACGGTCACCGCATTTCACAACCTCGCAAAAGGTGCGCCTGAAACGTCTGGCGGGCAGGCGCTGGACCAACGAAGGTGCGATCGTGATCCGTGCCGAAGAAACCCGATCTCAGGCCCGCAACCGCGAGCTGGCAGAGGCGCGCTTGGTGGAAATGATCTTGGCCGCCCTGATAGCCCCCAAACGCCGTATTGCCACCAAACCCACCTACGGCAGCACACAGCGCCGATTGGTCGCCAAATCCGTGCGCGCCAACGTCAAAGCGGGCCGCGGCAAAGTTGAGGACGCAGAATGACCGAAAGTTTTGCAGACCGCCGCGCCCGCCTGATGGGGCCAAACGTGCCGACCTTTTACCAATCCCCGGTGCACATCGTCAAAGGTCAGGGCGTCTGGCTGTGGGATGCAAACGGAAAGCGTTATCTTGATTGCTATAACAACGTGGCGCATGTCGGCCATTGCCACCCGCGCGTGGTAGCGGCGATTGCAGGGCAGGCAGCAACGCTGAACACCCATACCCGTTATTTTCACGATGGCGTACTTGATTACATCGAACGCCTGACAGCCACGTTAAACCACGGCATCAGCCAGGCCATCATGGTTTGCACCGGATCAGAAGCGAACGATATTGCCCTGCGTATGGCCCAAGCCGTCACTGGCAAAACCGGCATGATCGCCACAGACAACACCTACCACGGCAACACCACCGCCGTCAGCCAACTGTCCACCCGCAAACCGCCGATTGGTGGCTATGCCCCAAACATCCGCCTTGTGCCATCGCCCGAAACCTTGCGTCCGGTTGGCGGCACGGTTGAGGGCCAGGCGAGCGCCTTCGCAGCCCATGTGACCCGCGCCATTGCGGAACTCGAAGACGCAGGTTTCGGCTTTGCCGGAATGCTGTTTTGCCCGGTTTTCGCCAATGAAGGTTTGCCCACACTGCCGCCCGGCTTCCTTGCCCCCACGATCAAAGCCATCCGCCAAGCAGGCGGCGTAGTGATTGCTGACGAAGTGCAACCCGGCTTTGGCCGGGTCGGCAGCCACTTTTGGGGCCATGATCTGATGGGTATTGCCCCCGATATCGTTACCGTCGGCAAACCCATGGCCAATGGTCACCCGGTTGCCGCCGTTCTTGCCCGCCCCGATGGGATGGCCGCCTTCCGCGATGCCTTTAACTATTTCAACACCTTTGGTGGCAATCCCGTTTCCGCCGCCGCCTGCAATGCGGTGCTGGATGTGATGATAGACGAAGGCTTGCAACAGAACGCGGCTGTGGTTTCCGCCCATATTCTCAACCGCCTGCGTGCCCTGCGTCACCCGTTGCTGGCCGATGTGCGCGCGACGGGAATGTTCTTTGGCGTGGAATTTGTGACCGACGCCGCCATGACCCCCGCCACCGAATTTGTGGCCAATTTGGTGGAAGTGATGGTTGATCGTGGCTTTATTCTGAACAAAATCGGCCGTGGTGGTGGGGCTTTGAAGATCCGTCCGCCTTTGCCATTTTCGGTCGAAAATGCCGATCAATTGGTTGATACGCTTGCCGATGTTCTTAAAATCCTGCCCGTCCCCGCATGACCTTTAGCGCCGAGGCAACCGAGGCTGCATCGCTTTGGGGCGGCACACTGCAGCGCCTGATCCGCGACCGCGAAAATGCCGTCTACGAAATGGCCCTGTCAAACGGTGCACGCGCGGCTCTGCGATTGCACCGCAGCGGGTATCAAGACGCAGCATCCATAAAGTCCGAACTCTGGTGGTGCCGTGCTTTGGCGCAGTCCGGGCTGCCTGTGCCTGCACCTATTTCTACGCGATCCGGCGAACACCTCGCCCATCTGTCCACAGGCCGTCTGGCATCCGTGATCGAATGGGTATCTGGCGAACCGCTTGGCGAAGCGGGCGTGCCATTGCCGGGCACTGCCGCCGAACAATCGGCCCGCCACTACACCCTTGGCCGCCTGATTGCCCGATTTCATGTGGCCA
>JACMNW010000288.1 GCA_014378345.1 Pseudorhodobacter sp.
AATGTTTTCTTGGTTTCCAGCCGGATAGCGTCAATTTCAGCGGGGTCAAGCAGTAGGTATTCATCCTCGGCCACTTCGAACCCGCTTAGAATATCAGTGGTTTTGATAGCCCCAACCCCTTCAGCCGTTTTCGAATATCGAACCGGCTGTTTGGAAGGGCCGTGTATCTGCCGGAAATGGATACGGGCGCCAGTTTTTACGGCGCTATGAATTTCAACTGAAATCGCCACCAATGACAGCCGAAGTTGACCTTTCCAGATTGCACGCGAAGCCATAAGCACTTTCCCTTTTTTCAAAAGATAAAACGCGATTGTGGGGAAACGGTTCCGTAGCGGAAGGACGATCAGAAAAGCAGAACTGAAGCGCTTATGAACAATCGTTCATCAAAAGGCGTATCGGTCAGGCCAAAACCAACCGATACGCCTCTCAGATCAAATCCACGCTCCCGTTGGGGGGAAATCGGGGAGCGCGGAGAGCGGCCGTGGGGGGGCAGCCGCAAGGAAGACCAAACCAGTTTCTGCAATTCCCTGCAAAAACACCAGCAGCGGTTTGGCGTCCTATCCAAGCACAACACTGTTCTTGGGTGAAAGTTCCCGCCTTAATCATGTCGCCGGAACAAAGTGACGGACCGCATGTTGTGACCCCGACAGAACACCTGCGCAGGGAGCATACCATGAACACGCAATTTCCTTTTTTCAATCCGACCAGCGTTCCATCATTAAATTCTGCGCCAGTGATGCCCGCCGCGTTGCTGTGTTTTTCGCACCTGAGATGGGACTTTGTTTTTCAGCGCCCGCAGCATTTGTTGGGTCACGCGGCGGGTTCTTACCGCGTTTTTTATATCGAAGAACCGGATTTTGCGCCGGCCTCACCGCATTTCAGAATGAAGGTCGCACCATCGGGGGTGACCGTGCTGACCCCGGTGTTTGACCACCACACCGACCACGCGCGCGAAATGCGCAGCTTGGTGCAAGGCCTGCAATCGTCTTTGGGCGGATGCCGCCAGGTGCATTGGTTCTACACCCCGATGGCGATGCGGTTTGCCGGGGACCTTGATTGCGACCTGCGCGTCTATGACTGCATGGACGAACTGACAGCTTTTCGGTTTGCACCCAGTGAAATGGCTGTGTTGGAAGACGAATTGCTTGCTTCGGCGCAGTTGGTGTTTACCGGCGGGCAAAGCCTGTTTGCAGCAAAGCGGCAGCGCCACCAAGATGTGCATCTGTTTGCCAGCAGTGTGGATGTGGCGCATTTTGGCCGTGCGCGTGCCGCCTTGCCCAACCCCGCAGATCAGGCCGCAATTCCATTCCCACGTATCGGTTATTTTGGCGTCATTGACGAACGGATGGACTTGGCGATGGTGGACCAGGCTGCGTGCGAACTGCCTGATGTGCAGTTTGTCATGGTGGGACCGGTTACCAAGATAGAGCCGCAAGACCTGCCACGCAGACAAAACCTGCACTGGTTGGGGCGCAAGGATTATCAGGAACTGCCCGCCTATATTGCCAACTGGCAGGCCGCATGGATGCCATTTGCGCTAAACGACTCCACCCGTTTTATCAGCCCGACCAAAACGCCCGAGTTTCTGGCAGCAGGTCGGCAAGTAACAGCAACGGCGATTACTGATGTGGTCAGCCCGTATGGCAAACAAAATCTGGTGCGGATTGCGGATATTACGACCATTGGTGCGGCGCTGCGCGACAGCTTGTTGCCGCCCACGCCGGATTGGCAGCGATCTGTCGATCGGTGTCTGGCGGCAATGTCCTGGCAAGATACCTGGGCCGGAATGCAGTCTTTGATGACGTCGCGCGCCCATGTGATGGAAGGTGTTTGATCATGCATGATTGGCTGATCGTGGGTGCCGGTTTTGCCGGCAGTGTATTGGCAGAACGCATTGCAACCCAGCGGGGTGAAACCGTTATTGTGATCGACAAGCGCGATCATATCGCAGGCAACGCCTGCGACCATTTTGACGAAGCAGGTATTCTTATTCACCGGTATGGGCCGCATATTTTTCACACAAACGCGACCTCGGTCGTGCAATATCTTTCACAATTTACATCATGGCGTCCGTACAATCATCGGGTGTTGGCGCGGGTTGATGGGCAGTTGGTGCCCATTCCCATTAACCTTGATACGGTGAACAGGCTTTATGGCTTGTCACTGGATTCCCAAGGGATGGAGAAATTTCTTGCGGCAAGACGTGAGGCCGTGGCCGATATTCAAACGTCGGAAGATGTGGTTGTGTCGACTGTCGGGCGCGAGCTATATGAGAAATTCTTTCAAGGCTATACGCGCAAGCAGTGGGGGCTTGATCCGTCGCAACTGTCGCGCGCGGTGACTGCCCGCATCCCGACCCGCACCGACAGAGATGATCGTTATTTCACGGACGAATTTCAGCATATGCCCGCTGATGGCTACACCGCCATGTTCGCCAACATGCTGGATCATCCGAATATTGATATTGAATTGGGCACATCGTGGAATCCGCAGCGCGACCAAGCGCGCGCGCGGCGCATTGTCTTTACCGGGCCGATTGACGAATTTTTCGACTATCGCTTTGGCAGGCTGCCCTACAGATCTTTGCGCTTTGTGCATGAAACCAAAGACATCGAGTGGGCGCAATCCGTAGCTGTGGTGAACTATCCGCAGACCGAGGCCTACACTCGGGTGACGGAATACAAGCACCTGACGGGGCAGGTTCACCCTAAAACCAGCCTGACCTATGAATACCCGACCGATGACGGTGATCCCTACTACCCCATTCCGCGCCCTGAAAATCAGGAGCTTTACCGCATGTACCGCGCTGCGGCGGAACGTCTGCCCGATGTTTGGTTCGTGGGTCGGTTGGGCGCGTATCAATATCTGAATATGGATCAGGTGGTCGCGCAATCGCTTGCCACCTTTGAACGAATGAACGCACAACGAGCACCGACGGCGTTTGCCCGCGCGGCGCAATGACGGGGGCACCAGCAACCATGCGCCGCATCGTCGTGATATCAGATTTTTGCACCCAAGTGCCACCGCTTGCCCCGAAGCTGCGGTTTTTCGACACCGTTCCGCCGACACCGATTGATAAAAACATCGCAGTGACGGGCGGTTATCTGGAGAGGTTGCCACTGGCTGTGGTCAAATCCGGGTTGGTTGATGCCGCTGAAATCTGGAGCTTCAATGGAACTGACGTGGACCCCGTTGGGCTAACCTTATCACCGCATGGGCCGGGGTTGCGCCGATTCCGGGCAGATGGTCACATTGCACCCTATGGGTCAGCCGATATGCTGGTTCATATTGCAACCGTTGGCCAACCCGATATTTTGTGCATTTGGGGGCTTGGCGTCACCGAAGCAGTGCTAGCCGCATGCCCAGACAGCTTCATCGTTTATAATTCGCTGGATGTTGAGGCACTGCGCATACCCCCCGACATCAGCAGGCATATCGACATTTTCCTGACCGGTTCAGACCGTCAGACAGCATCGGTGCTGGCGCGTCACCCAAACGCCATCATTGGAAAGCTTCCCGTTGGCCCGGACTTTGCCTCAGCCGAAACTTTCTACCCAACCGACACGCAGAAAGACTTTGATTTGATTTATGTAGCCGCCGCTCAACCTTACAAACGGCACGATATCTTGTTCGATGCCCTGGGGGACTTGCCACGCACCATCCGGGCGCTGTGCGTGTTTGGATACGGCGAAAACGGCGATCATTTGCGCGCGCAAGCGGTGAAAATGGGGTTAAATATCACGTTTGTCGGCCCGCCCGGTGTGCCTTACAGCGATGTAAACAAACTGATGAACCGCGCCCGTATCGGGCTTGTCTGTGGTGCCAATGATGGTGCACCAGCAATTTTGACAGAATATATGCTGGCGGGTCTGCCGGTACTGGCCAATGCCGATCTTGCCTGCGGCCTGCAATATATTCGCCCTGACACTGGACGCATCGCTAATGCAGCCGAATTTGCGACTGTGATTGCCGAAATGCTGCGCGACACATCGGTGTTTGCGCCGCGCGAAGCTGTGCTTCAAAACTGGGTTTGGCAACGGTCCATTCAGCATTTTCTGCCTTTGCTGGAGGCGGCTAAAATCAGGCATCGCCAACGGTGTTCCGCATGATGTTGCAAACCGCTGATCCATTTTCCATCACGACGCCGATATCGGTAATCCTAGCGACCGACAGCGAAGATCCGTCAGGGGTCGGGCATCACATGCTGGCGCTTGCGGCCAACCTTGGCCCCAGATTTGCGCCGCAGTTGGTGTTCACTGGTGGGCCGTTGGCAAAGGTGTTTGTCGCAAAAGCCATAGGGTCCGGCTTACTTGCGGAAGCGGTTTCCCCTGCGGATTTTGCTGACTGGTTGTTGCAGCAACCCGGCCCCCTGCTGCACGTTCATGCGGGTATCGGATGGGAGGGGCAGGCGCTGGTTGCCGCCGGAAAGCGGGCCGGCATGACCGTGTTGCGCACGGAACATCTGCCCTGGCTTATCAGCGACCCTACGGAACGTCAGACCTACGCTGCCATGATGCGTGACGTGGCGCAGATAATTTCCGTATCGCCCGCAGCAGCGCAGGGTTGGCATGCGGCCTTGTCACAGATGCCGCAGCGTGCGCCTATCACCGCGATACCCAATGGCATCATGCCACCTGAACCCCGCGTGCCAGCAATGAAAATACGGCAGAAACTGGGGATTGCGGCGGATCAACCTTTGTTCCTGCATGTGGGTCGTTTTACGGCGCAAAAGGCGCAAGGCACGTTGGTTGCGGCCTTTGCCATCGTGCAAAAAAACTATCCCGCGGCAAAGCTGGTCATGGTGGGCGACGGCCCGCTGATTGGGGCGGTAAGGCATCAGGTGCAGCAACAGGGTGTGACGGGTATTACCATTCTGCCGTTACACAATGATGTTGCCGGATTGATGCGCGCGGCAGATCTTTTTGTGTTGCCATCTTTGTTTGAGGGCTTGCCGCTGGTGGCTCTGGAGGCGATGGCCGCCGGTCTGCCCATCATTGCCACGCGGACCGATGGCATCCTCGATGCGTTGGGGGCAGATCATCCGTTTCTGGTGCCCCCGGATGCGCCGGAGGCCTTGGCCGCCTGCATGATCGCCGCCTTGAAAGATGAGGACGCTGCCCGCATTGCGGCGGACCGGCAACTGCGCAGGTATCGCCAATCATTCACTGCCCCCATCATGGCACGCGCTACTGAAACCGTTTATCACCGCGCCCTAGTTGACCGACGGGCCAAGCAAAGGAAACCCGTCATGCAGGGCCTGACACGCATCGGTTTTATCGGGGCGGGGGGCATTGCACAGCGCCATCTTGAGGTACTGTCCGGCTTTTCGGACGTGGTGATTTCCGCCATCGCCGACCCGGACACACATCGTGCAGGCGCACTGGCGGCAACCTGTGGCGCGCGCGTGCACGACAGTGTTGAGGCGATGCTGAATGATGTGGCGCTGGATGCCGTTTTCATCTGTGTGCCACCTTTCGCGCATGGAGCAACCGAACGCGCGGTTTTGGCCGCTGGGTTGCCGTTTTTCGTGGAAAAGCCGCTATCGGCGGATTTTGAAACTGCTGAGGCTATTGCCGAAATGGTGAAGGCATCGGGGGTGATCACCGCCGTCGGGTATCACTGGCGCTATCTGGACACGCTTGATGCTGCTCGAAGCGCGCTTGGCACGAATGTGCCGCAACTGATGCAAGGGGTCTGGCTGGATCAGACCCCGCCCCCCGGCTGGTGGGGGCAGCAATCGCAGTCGGGTGGCCAGATGGTTGAACAGGTCACGCATCTGGTAGATAGCCTTCGTGTACTCGCCGGGGGGGTAACGGCGGTGTATGCGCAGGGCAGTCATCTGCCGCGCAACTCGCACCCCGATCTGAATGTGCCGACAGCCAGTTGTGCAACCCTGACCTTTGCATCAGGCGCGGTGGCGACACTGGCATCAACCTGCCTTTTGAACTGGAGCCACCGTATCGGGCTTCAGATCTTTGCCAACGGGTTGGCGATTGAAATGTCTGATCAGGAGGTGATGATTGACACTGGCAACGGCCGCCACCCCCAAGCATCCAGCGGCGATCCGGTCTGGCGGGAGGACCGCGATTTTATTGATGCAGTGCGTGGCAAGCAAAACCTGATCCGCACAAACTATGCCGAAGCACTGGAAACCCACCGGGTGGCAATCGCCATCACCCGGTCGATGGAAACGGGCAAGGTGCAGCGGCTGATACCGGCTTTGCCGCAACCGCTGCCGCCGACAGGACAGTTGCGCACGCAAACCGCGCATCCGCACCGGCACCGCGAGGTGCGGTCGCTTGGTGTGGACGCGCCGTTCCGGGCAGGGATATACGGCTATGACGAAGCACCGGCAGAGGCAGGGCAAGTGCGCCTTGATCTGTGCTATACCGGATTATCGGCGGGAACCGAGCTTACATTTCTGAAAGGCACAAACCCCTATCTTGCGGCATCGTGGGATGCGGATGCTTCTATGTTTCGTGCAGATCGCCCTGCAGTGAATTATCCCGTGCGTTTCATGGGGTATATGGAGGTGGCCCGCATCAGCGACAGCAAGGCCGACGGATTTGCGGTGGGTGACATTGTCGCGGCCACCTTCGGCCATAAAACAGGGCACATCGCAAACCCAGCGCAAGATTTTCTGATGCCAATGCCCGGTGACATTGACCCGGTACTGGGGATTTTTGTGGCTCAGATGGGGCCGATTGCGGTGAACGGCATTCTGCACGCCGATGCGCTTGCGCACCCGACCGGGAACGCGCCGTTTGGGGCGGGTGTGCGCGGGCGGCGGGTGGTCGTTTGGGGAGGCGGCACGGTTGGGCTTTTTACAGCGCTTTTGGCGCGTGCGGCAGGCGCGGACGGTATCATCGTTGCCGAACCTTCGGCCTTTCGCCGTGACATGGCGCGCCGGCTTGGCATCACCGCACTGGACGAAGACGCGGCATTGGCGGAAGCAAAATCCTGGGGCCAGCCCGGCCATCGCGGGGCTGACATCGTGTTTCAAACGCGCGCACGGTCTGACAGCCTGCACCTCGCCTTGCGCGCGTTGCGGCCTCAAGGCAGCGTCATCGACCTTGCGTTCTATCAAGGCGGTATGTACGGCCTGCGGTTAGGAGAGGAATTTCATCATAACGGGCTGCGGCTTATCTGCGCGCAAATCGGCCGTGTGCCGCACGGCTATGAAACCACCTGGACAAGGGTGCGATTGTCGCAGGAAACCTTGGGTCTTCTTGCGGCGCAAGGCCCGGCCATCCGTGATGCGATGATTACGCATGTAGTGGCGTTTGATAATGCCCCGGCGTTTTTAGGGCATTTGATCCACGACCGGCCTGAGTTTCTGCAAATCGTATTTGCGTTGAACCCATGACCCACCCCCTGCCCCATGCTGCTGACCGTCCCATACGCATATTGTTTGTGTTCGCCTGGCTTGTTGTCGGCGGCGAGGAAACCGAAGTGCGCCTTCTGGCGCAAGCGTTGGACAATACCCGTTACCGTATCGACGTGCTGCCCTGCCTGCGGCTGGACGGGATGCCAGATCAGACTCATCATCAGCTTGAGGCCATTGGCGTGCATGTGGACCGCACGGCTTATGACCTTAGTTTTGAAGACACGGTCAAATACATCGAACGCAAAATTGCCGGCTACGATATTGTTGTGTCCTGTCAGGACGTGGCCGATATTTACCCGGCACTGGACCGCCTGCGCCACCGCCCGCCGTTGATTGAACATGGTGGGTTGGTGTCTGAGGCGCTGTCAGGGCCAAAACATTTCACCACGCGGTATGTGGGGGTTTGCGAATCCATCCGGGCAGCGGCTGCCTCACGGATGCCAGACCGCCCACAGCATGCGCGAATGATACCCTCGATGGTGGACCTTTCGGCGTTTGATCCGTCGCATCGGGGCACCGTGCGCACCAAGTTGAGCTTGCCACTGGATGCGTTGGTTATCGGGTGGGTTGGGCGACTGGACCGCAAAAAACGGGTGGAAGACTTTCTGTGTGCCGCCGCTATTGTTCACCGCACAGCGCCCAACGCACGGTTTCTGGTGATTGGCGGTGAAGATGCCTTCATGCCCGATTATGCGTTTGAATTGCGCCGCCTGACCCGTGATCTCGGCCTATCAGGCGCAGTGACATTTACCGGCGACCGCACCGACGTGCCCGATCTGTTATCCGCCATGGATATCTTTGTCTGGCTATCGCGCGGCGAAGGCATGCCGCATGTCATAGCTGAGGCAGGAGCAGCCCGTCTGCCTGTAATCGCCACCGCTGATAATGGCGCGGTAGAGCAGATTAGCGATGGCATTTCAGGCATTTTCGTTGCCCATGAAGACATTTCCGCCATCGCAAAATCTATCCTTCGTTTGGCCGATGACCACGCGTTGCGTCAGCGTTTGGGCAATGCCTTGTATGAACACGTCGCCGCCACCTATGACACGCGGGTCGTTGTGCCGCAGTGGGAGGCCTTGTTTGACGAGGTTTTGGCTGAAATGCCGGCACCGCGGCCCAGTTTGTTTCGAAGCTTTGTCCAAGGCGGGTTTGAATGTTCGACGCATCGGCTGCGCACCGGTCGGCGCTTGGATATCATTGCCAGCACGCAACACGATGCCCATGCCGAAGCCGACTATCGCCAGCTTGCTCGGATGGGGATGCGCACTGTCCGCGACGGCTTGCGCTGGCATTTGATTGAACAGCAACCGCGCCGTTATGATTTTTCAAGCTTTACGCCAATGGCGAAGGCGGCAAAGCAGGCGGGCACGCAAGTGGTCTGGGATTTACTGCATTACGGCTGGCCTGATGATATCGACATCTGGTCACCTGCGTTTGTAGACAGGTTCGCGGCCTTCGCCAGCGCATCTGCACGCAGCGTCCGCGACATGACGGATGACGTGCCTTTCTGGTGCCCTGTGAACGAGATTTCATTTTTCGCCTGGGCAGGGGGGGATGCGCGTTATCTGAACCCATTTGCTGCGGGGCGCGGGTTTGAATTGAAGGTGCAACTTGCCCGGGCCAGCATTGCGGCGATTCATGCCCTGCGCGATATCGACCCGCGCGCGCGCATTGTGCATTGTGAACCGCTAATTTCCATCCACCACGATCCGGCGTCGACGCGCCCCGCATGGGAAGCCGAAGGTTGGCATCAGGCGCAATTCCAGGCATTCGAATTGCTAATGGGTCGTATCTGGCCGCAAATCGGCGGTGATGCCTCGATGCTGGATATTATCGGCGTGAATTACTATTCCAACAATCAATGGGTCCACGGTGGGCGGCCGATAGATCTGGACCACCCACTTTACAGGCCGTTGTCGGACCTCCTCTTTGAAACCTATGCTCGTTACAAAAGGCCGATGTTCGTGGCGGAAACCGGCGTTGAAGGACCTCGGCGCGCAGCATGGTTTCGCTATGTCGCCGCCGAGGTTTCGCGAGCCCGCAGTCGTGGCGTGCCGGTTGAAGGGGTTTGTCTGTATCCGGTCATGAATCATCTGGGCTGGGATGATGATCGTGATTGCCACAATGGCTTGCTTTCGCAAAACCACATTGCCGGGCATCGGGGAGTAGACGAAATGCTGGGCACAGCCGTGGCGGAAACGGTTAAGTCATATGAAACGCAGCAACTGCCTTCAGCGCGACCGTTAGCGATGCCACCAGCAAACGGTCTTGGCCGGATGGTATCACAGTTTACCTAGAGGCTTGGGACCGTGCAGAGCATCGACGAAGCGCAGATGCGACTCGCTTGACCGCTAGGAAGTTTTGCACGACGACGGCGGGTGCAACACTTATTCACTGTATCCCGCCGCATTTGACCAACGCCAAGCATCTGCAATCATTTGGGGCAGCGTCGAGTGTTTGGGTGCCCATCCCAATTCCGCTATCGCATGGGCCGATCCGGAAACCAGGCGCGCGGCATCACCCGGCCTGCGTACTCCTTCAATCACCGGCACGGGCCGATTGGTGGCATTACGCGCTTGGGCGATGACTTCGCGTACAGAAAAACCTGTCCCTGTGCCGAGACAAAACACGCCGCCCTTGCCGGAAAGGCCACGCTGAAGGCCAAGGACGTGAGCGTCGGCCAGATCCATGACATGCACATAATCACGAACGCAGGTTCCGTCTGGCGTGTTGTAATCACTGCCAAAGACGGTGAGCGCCGCCCGACGTCCTGCAACCGTGTCCAACACCAGCGGGATAAGATGCGTCTCTGGACGATGTTGCTCACCAACCTCGCAGTCCGGGTCTGCACCCGCGACGTTGAAATATCGGAAGATGACCGCATTCAAGCCATCGCTGACGGCAAAATTTGCCAGCATTTGCTCAATCGCGAGTTTGGACGCGCCATAGGCGTTGATCGGATGCTGTGGCGTCGTTTCGTTTAACACCACACCATCCGGATCACCGTAAGTGGCACAAGTGGATGAAAAGACAAATGCCTTGCAGTTTGCCGCAAGTGCCGTTTCGATCAGGTTCAACGCTGCGGTAACATTGGTGCGCCAGTATCGACCGGGATCGGTCATCGACTCGCCCACTAAGGACAGAGCGGCAAAATGCATCACTGCTATGGGGCGGAATTTTACAAATGCCGCTGCCAGACGGTCACGATCCAGAAGATCGCCCCGCACGAATGGGCCGTATTTAACAGCGTCACGCCAGCCGGTGGATAGATTGTCAAATGTAACAGGGATAAACCCATGCCCGCTTAACACTTTGCAAACATGCGCGCCGATGTATCCCGCGCCACCCGTTACCAGTACATTTTTCGACAATAACGTTCTCCCCTTTGGCATTGACAAACGGAACAGGCGCCCGAAAGTTTGTGTAGTTAAAACCCGGATGAACTGTCTTTGTTCCGTAAAAACGGATGGTTGAAGCTTGGGACTCGGCGATTGTTTCGGTGTTGTTGAAGTAATGCGGAACTATCCCGCTTGGCGTTTGTTTTGACCTTTGACTACAGGTTGTTTTCCTCTTTGACGCCACCAGTGACAGGGCATGAACCGTGTGATGACGCACCTTATTAACATGTTTAAGAACTGCCAGCCCGAATGTCCCTCGATTGGTAGCCTAAGTGAAGGATCTAACAACCATTCCTATTTTCAGTCTTATTAAGGATGCCGTTATGACCCTTACAGTGACCCGCCGAAATTGGTTGGCAATTGCCGCTTGGCTTTCTTTGTGTCCCGCAGTTGCCTTCGCACAGGATCCGGTCCGGGTTGCATCGAAGCTGGACAGCGAGGGTGCCCTGCTGGGCAGCATCATCATGCAAGTGTTGGAGGCCGGTGGCATCCCTACCGAAAACCGATTGCAGATGGGGGCGACAAAGATCGTGCGTGCGGCCTTGCTGGCAGGCGAGATCGACATTTACCCCGAATACACCGGCAATGCGGGATTCTTTTTTAGCAGCGACACGGATCCCGTCTGGAAAGACGCAAAGCTGGCAGCATCAAAGGCTGCAGAGCTGGATGCGCCAAATGGCATTGTCTGGTTGGCACCTGCACCAGCAAACAATACTTGGGCGATCGCGCTACGCAAAGATCTTGCCGACGCCAAGGGACTTGCGTCAATGGAGGATTTGGCATCCTACATTACGGGGGGGGGAGAGTTCAAACTTGCAGCATCGGCGGAATTTGTTGAAAGCCCGGCGGCCCTGCCGGCCTTTGAAACGGCTTACGGATTTACTGTTGCGCCGGACCAGGTAGTGGTGCTTGCGGGCGGTGATACTGCGGCGACCATAAGGGCTGCTGCGGAAGGCACATCTGGCGTCAATGCCGCAATGGTGTATGGCACCGATGGTGCAATTGCAGCACTTGGTCTGGTTGTGATGACCGACAACAACGGCGCACAGGCGGTATATGAACCCGCGCCCACGGTGCGCAAGGACGTTCTGGATGCCAATCCACAGATACAAGGATTGCTGGACCCTGTTTTTGCCACGCTGGACGCCGAAACGTTGCGCGAGTTAAATGCACGTATTCAGGTTGACGGCGAAGACTATGCGGCGGTTGCAAAAGACTACCTGACCGCGCAAGGATTCTTGAAATAAGGTACAGGCATGCATCGTCCAGATGCGCCATTGGGTGTGGCAGTTCATAATCGGCCAATGCTGGCGCTGGCTACGGGAGTGTTGTTGGCAGGCATGCTATTGCCGTTTGTGGCCCATGCCCCAAACCGGCTGGTGTCGGGGGTAGCTTTGCAACTTTGGCAGGTGCCCGATGTGTGGTCATGCGTCGCCTTGATACCGGCCCTGCCATTGATGATCGGGGCATTCTTGCGGCAGACGGGGATGGTGCTATGGGGGCTGCTTGCCGCGGCGATCGTGCTTCCAGTAGGGTTAACCCACGTCGCAGCCGTCAGCGCCGAAGCCTTAAGCCTGTCCGCCGAGTCCAAGTCTGCCAGAACATCGCTTGGGTCGGGCTTTTGGGTCATGATATTGGCTACTGCCCTGATGATACCCGACCTAACAGCGAGAATGGGTCTTTCGCCTAAAGTCCGTTTATTTGTCAGTTGCGTGGCAATTGCACCACTGGCGGCCATGGTTTTGTTGGGCCATTTGGATGCCATGTCGATCATGAAGGAATACACAAACAAGGCCGCGCTTTTTCACGCCGCCCTGATCCGCCATTTTGTAATTGTGCTGGGCGCATTGGTGCCGACGCTGCTTCTGGGCGTGCCCTTGGGGATAATTGCTTTCCGGCGCCCGGCCTTTGGCGGCCCGGTTCTGGCAGGTCTGAATATCATTCAGACGGTCCCGTCGATTGCGCTGTTCGGATTGCTGATGGCACCGCTTTCCGCGCTTGCCGCCAGGGTACCCCTGCTGCAGAGCATCGGGATTAGTGGCATCGGTCTTGCCCCGGCAATCATCGCTTTGACGCTTTATGCCATGTTACCCATTGTGCGAAACACATATCAGGGTCTGGGCGAAGTGCCACCCCAGGTAGTGGAGGCGGCGCGGGGCGTCGGCATGACGCCCACACAAGTGTTCTGGCATGTCGAGCTTCCGCTGGCACTTCCGGTGTTTCTTGCAGGGTTAAGGGTGACGGTGGTGCAAGCGATCGGACTTGCAGCGGTTGCGGCACTAATCGGCGCGGGCGGGCTTGGATCTATTATGTTTCAGGGTCTTTTTGCAAATGCGCTGGATCTTGTGCTGCTGGGTGCGCTGCCCATCATCGGCATCGCAGTTGCAGCAGATGCCATTTTCAACTTTGCGCTCATAAGTTTGCAAAGAACAAAAACATGATAGAATTTCGAAATATTACCAAGGCGTTTGGCGAGACGGTTATCGTTCAGGACCTGAATTTCAAGATCAACAAAGGCGAGTTTTGCGTGCTGATCGGCCCTTCGGGATCGGGCAAATCCACAATCCTTAAAATGATCAATCGATTGGTCGAACACAGCGCGGGTGAAGTGCTGTTCGCTGGCGAACCGATCCGCAGCTTTCGGCCTGAAATTCTGCGCCGCCGCATTGGCTACGCCATCCAGTCTGTTGGCTTGTTCCCTCATTGGACAGTAGAGCAGAATATTGCGACTGTGCCGCAATTGCTTGGATGGAGACCTGAACGCATTGCCGCGCGGATAACCGAGCTTTTGGTATTGCTGAATTTGGATGCCGCGCGTTTTCGAAACGCGTATCCGCATCAGTTGTCGGGCGGGCAGCAACAGCGCGTAGGTGTCGCGCGGGCCCTAGCGGCAGACCCTGACGTAATGCTGATGGACGAGCCGTTTGGCGCGTTGGACCCGATCACGCGCGAGAGCCTGCAAGCCGAATTGTTGCGCATCCATGCTGCAACTGGCAAGACTATCGTTTTCGTTACGCATGACATGGACGAAGCCCTGCGGCTTGCCTCGCGGCTGATAATTCTTGAAGGCGGCAAAATTGTGCAATCTGCCAGTCCGCGGGAGGTGTTGGAAGCGCCCAACAGCAGCTTTGTCCGGGAATTTCTGGGCAAGGACGATTACGGGCTCAAACTGCTTTCCCTGCAACTGGTAAGCGAACGGATGAAAACGGTAGACATTCCCTGCAGCCCCGAGCCGGTTAAACCGGACGACAGCCTGCATTTGGCCCTGTCGCGGATGGTGGCGGCAAAGGCCAACCGCGTCGCCGTCGTCGGACCTATGGGTGAAAGAATGGGCACGCTCTTTTTGACAGATATCGTAACATGATGGACACGATGGCAATTGCGCTTGGTATCCGCGATGCCCTGCGACGCTTCATCATCGGGCTAGTGCTTTATCTGGCAATCCTTCTGGCGCTGCCTTATAGCACGCCCATCTTTTCTGCACTGTTCCCGCAGTTGGAGCGGCCGCTATATCAGCAACAAACATTTGCAAAATTGGTCGCTGCGCATGTGATGCTGGTTCTCGTGGCCAGTTTTGTGGCCATGGTCGTGGGCATCGGCGCCGGAATGTTCGTCACAAGACCCCGGGGGCGCGAGTTTCGCAAAATATTTGAAACACTATCCGCGATGGGACAGACATTTCCCCCCGTCGCCGTTTTGGCAATATGCGTGCCCGTGATAGGGTTTGGGTTCTGGCCGGCATTCGTCGCGCTTGCGCTGTATGGCGTGCTACCAATTGGTGAAAACACGGTTTCCGGGCTGGAAGCGGTCTCCCCCGCAGCGAAAGAGGCTGCAGACGGCATCGGCATGACGCCCATTCAGGTCTTGAGGCGCATTGAATTGCCCCTTGCGGCACCGGTCATTCTAGCTGGCATCCGCACATCGGTGACCATCAACATCGGCACGGCGGCCATCGCATCTACAGTGGGCTCGGTGTCGCTTGGCCTGCCGATTATTGTTGGATTGAACGGAAACAACACTGCCTATATTGTTCAGGGCGCAGTGCTGGTCGCCGGATTGGCGATTGTGGTGGATTTGGGGTTTGAGGCTTTGCTGTCGCGCCTAAGCCGGTGGAAGGCGTAGCAAAAAATCACACCTAAATTGGCGCCATAACCGGGGGTCAAGGTGCAGCGGCCCCAAGCAATGGCCGACCCAGCAACAATCGTTCGACCTACAGAATTGCGGCGGGAAGGGGTGACTGATGGCGCAGGGGGCCAATCGTCTGAAAAATTTCCGCTACCGCCGGAATTTCAGACTGCCCCATGTCCGGGCATAATGGCACGTCGGGATCAAGACTTCGTGCGCATAGAACCGCCGCCATGCCGCCGGGTGCACGGCACTCCAGCTGGCAGGATGCCCGCACGGTTAATACGGGAATGGATAATTGGCAGATCCAGCGACTTCATCCTTGAAATTATCGCGCGATCTTCGTGCATTGGCATCGGCGCGAAACCACCAGCCGCTGCATAGGCCGACCTGCTGAACACAAGGCTGGCCCCGGTGTCTTTTCATGCCCTGCTTTACCCGTCAGGTGAAATTCCAACTAAGCTTGAGGTTGAAAAAGTTGCATTCCAAAGCTTCGCGCCGAAGCAAAGCTGGCGGCAATGAAGCATGTTCGTGGGCGATCGGCAGGACCAAACCGCAGACTGCTGCGGCACCCTTCGCAAGGTAGCGCACGTTGTCCGAAACCGAGGAAGGGGCCACAAGGCAATCTGCATCAGATGTCACCAGTCAGCGTGGGCGCTTCTTATGCTGGATGCTGGCTGCCCCCAACCACTGCGCAGCGCCAACGCCCCCGCTCGGCAATGGTGCAGTCGATCACTGCAGCACCCGACGCAAGCGTCAGCGCAATCGTCGCATCGGTACAGTTATTGGCTACAACCAGCACGTCCGCACCCTGCCCGACCAAGGGCTTTAGACAAGCTGTAAGTCGGTCAGCTTCATTTCGGGCCGGGTTACCACAAGACAATCTGTCAACCCCCCACCCGGCGGGAATTGAAACATCGTGGGTTTTGCGGGAAGGCGAGGCAACATTCATGATGAGATGAACCTGTCGATGCGGTAATGTTGGGTTCGCGTGACCAAGCAGGGTAAAATTTAGGGCAGGAGTTGTGTTGTGGTCTGAAATGTTAAAAACTGGGTAAAATTAGAAAAAACCAGGTAGAATTAAATATAGAACATGCCCAGATAACTAGCCATATTTAAAAAAATCAATTGCTTGGCGCGTTTCTTCCCGATGTAGATAAAACAGTTTGTCCTTTCATGACTATCGTGGATCTAAAGTTAGGTGTTCCATCCCGGATGATCACATAGACTCTCGGCGCTCTGCGTTTTTCATGGCAAGATCGGTCCTGAGGGACATTAGAAGAGGGGTTCGGGCATGTTGATCCGTCTTCACAAGCAGGCGACGACGACGCCGAAGGTGCGGGCGGCGATCAGGCCAGCGTTGAGCCCGCGTCTGCCCTAACGGCGCGGTTTGGGAGTTTGGAGGGTCAGAAAACGATCCAGTGAATCGTTTTCCCGACAAACGGGCAGACCATATACAAATGGAAGCATCGCGACAAGGTTCTTGACCGCAGCCACACCCCGACTGGCTGCAAACCACACTTACGGCCCCGCGAGAAGCGGTCGCGGTGGTTCTGCGCAGAACGTTGCTGGTGTCGAGCGACGATCTGCTTGCCGTAGTGCGCGAGTTCCTGAACCCGGACGTATCGCGCTCGGGCCTCGACCGCTGCCTGCGGCGGCATGGGGTGGGCAATCTACGTGACCTGCAGGCGAAAGCCCCCAGACCGAAGCATAAGGCGTTCAAAGCCTGCGAGCCCGCCTATCTGCACGTGGGCTTCAAGTATCTGCCTCAAATGGCTGACGAAACTTTGCGCCCCTATCTTTCCGCGGCCATCGACCGGGCGACGCGCTGGGTCTTCATCCGCGTATTCAAATCCAAAACCGCCGCCAATGCCCGCCGATTTCTGCGCGATCTGGAACGGGCCTGCCCAATCCGGATCAGAACGGTTTTGACCGATAACGGGAAGGAATTCACCGACCGCCTGTTCAGGCTGCGCCAACGCGTTGCAAC
>JACMNW010000289.1 GCA_014378345.1 Pseudorhodobacter sp.
CACCCCAAACCTGTCCGCATCATCTGGGGGGTTGGCACTGCCACCCAAGCGGCGCTGGATAAAGCTGGCATCCGCACCATCAGTGATCTGAAACGCTGGGAGCGCGCCGATCTGACCGCCCGTTTTGGCCATATGGGCGACCGGCTTTGGCATCTTGCCCGGGGTTTGGATACACGGCGGGTGAACCGGGAAGAACGGCTGAAATCTGTATCGAAGGAAACTACGTTTGACGAGGATACTGCTGACCCAGATATCCTTGATGGCCATATCTGGCGGTTGGCCGAACAAGTGGCGGACCGTGCCAAAGCCAAGGATTTGGCGGGCAGAACGGTCACGCTAAAACTGAAGCGCGCTGACTTCACGCTGATCAGCCGCCGCCACAGTCTTGATGGCCCCACCCAAACAACTGACCGCATTTACCGTGAGGCCCGGGCGTTGATGAACGGGCTGAATGATCCGGGGCCATTTCGATTGATCGGGGTCGGCATATCAGACCTTGCCGCATCAACCGAAGCTGATCTGACCGCCGATTTGCTGGACCCCGATGCGCCAAAACGAAGCGCTGCGGAACGCGCAACAGACAGCATCCGCGCGAAATTTGGGGCAGATGCCATCATAAAAGGGCGCGCGTTGCGTTAGCAGCCGGTCGCCTCCCGGCACTTTGGCCCGGTCAAGCCTGGGCAGCGGTTGCGAACACAAAAAGTAAAGGGGCAACAAGACTGCACAACCCTGACCGAAAAGTCGATAAACGATAAAGGTGTCGCAACCCCGGTTATTCTGCCGCCAACCGAACGCCTGCCGCCTTGCCAATGGCAGTGACATCCGCCACCACCCCCGCCATCAACCGACGAAAATCGGCGAAATCGCGGCTGGGTTCAACGCGCAGATCATCAAGATAAAGCCTGCGGTCAATTTCCACCTGCACCACGTGCTGGCTTTGCTGCGGGCGACCGTAGGCTTGGGTGATGTACGCCCCCGCAAACGGCGCGTTGCGCACCACGCGCAGGCCTGCACCAACAAAGGCGGCCTCAACCCTGTCCATCACATCGTTGCCTGCTGCTGCGCCAAAACGGTCGCCAAGCACCACTTCAGGCTTTGGCTGGCCGGGCCTTGCGTGGGCCTCAATTGCTTCATGCGGCATGGAATGGCAATCTATCAAAATCGCCTCACCAAAGGTTTCGTGGCTTTGCGCAATCAGGTGGCGCAAGGCGGCGTGATAGGGGCGCCAAAACCGGGTGATCCGCGCCTGCGCCTCAGCCAGATCAATCTTGCCGTGATAAATCGCGCGCCCATTGGCCACCACCCGCGGAATGACCCCAAGGCCAGAGCTGACCCGCGGGTTGTGCATGCCGCGCGCCACCCCGTCGATCACGGCAGGATCTAGCTCATCCACTGCGCGGTTCAGATCAATAAACGCACGCGGCGCCAAAGCAGTGATCAGGGGCGCGCCAAACTTTGGGGCGGCATCAAACAGCATATCGACAAAAGCATCTTCGGAAGACCGGATAGACAGGCTATCAAGCTGCGTTTGTGTCAGAAAATCGACGGTATATTTGCGCCCGGAATGGGGCGATGAAAAAATCACTGACGTATCCCGCATCACGGGCAGAGCCAAATCATAGCTTTCATCGGTCATTTGTGGTTCCTCATACCCTCCTACATAGCCCAGGTTTTCCATTTGCCAAAACCCCTTGAACAGATTGGCGCAACCTTTTATAGACCCCTGATCCGACGCGGTTCCGCCCGCGTCCATTTTATTTGGGCTGGGCGGGATCATAAAGGTATGTGGGCGGTTAGCTCAGCGGTAGAGCACTACGTTGACATCGTAGTGGTCGTAGGTTCGATCCCTATACCGCCCACCATTGGCAGCATTTGCTGCGCTCATCGCCGCGCAAGCGGCAAAATTCACGCCCCAACGGTGGGGCATAACAGTTTCAAGGCGCAAGGCACCTCTTGCTGACGCCGCGAACAGGAGAAGGCCGATGAAGGTCAAGAACTCGCTCCGCTCGCTGAAGTCGCGTCACCGCGATTGTCAGGTCGTGCGCCGCAAAGGCCGTGTCTATGTGATCAACAAGACACAAAAGCGTTTCAAAGCGCGTCAGGGCTGAACTGATTTGGCCTGAAATTTGGGCCAGCGCAGGATGAACAGGCCGCTTTGGGGAAACTCAGGGGCGGTTTTTTCATTTGTGGCATCAAGGCCCAAGGAGGCACCGCAATGCACCCAAATCCAGCGTTCCGCACCGCTGCAACCGAGGCTAACCTGACCTTTGCCCGCAGTCGGGGCTTTGGAATGCTGACGCTGAACGGGCCTGACGGGCCGATTGCGGCGCATATACCCTTCCTGATTTCGGCAGACGGCACGATGATTGATCTACATCTGGCCCGGTCCAATGCCATTGCCCGCAGCACCTTGCCTGCCAAGGCCCTGATCGCGGTGTCGGGGCCAGATGCCTATATCTCGCCCGATTGGTACGGCGTGCCGGATCAGGTGCCGACGTGGAACTATGTGGCCCTGCATCTGCGCGGCACTTTGCGCGAAGTGCCGATTGAGACGCTGCGCGAGCATGCCGATGCCTTGTCAGCACGGTTTGAGGCGGATTTATTGCCGAAAAAGCCGTGGAACTCAGCCAAGATGGCCGAGGGTGTGATGGACCGGATGATGCGGATGATCATACCGTTCCGGATGGATATCGAGGCGGTCGATGGCACGTGGAAATTGAACCAAAACAAGGAGCCTGCCGTGCGCCTTGCTGCGGCCAAAGCACTGGCGGCGCAACCGTCAGAAGGGGCCGCGCAAGCCTTGGCAGGGTTGATGCGGACGGCTGAGTAAGACTATGCTACGCAAACCCAAAGTGAGGTCAGCCATGCGTTTGTTTCATTCCCCGACCTCGCCCTATGTCCGAAAATGCATGGTTTTGCTGCTCGAATCGGGAATGCTTGATCAGGTGGATTTAATATCAGCGACCGGCACCCCGGTTGATACAGGGTCAATGCCCTTGGCGCACAACCCGCTTGGTAAAATTCCCGCGTTGGAGCGTGATGATGGCCCCGCACTGTATGACAGCAGGGTGATTTGTCGCTACTTTGATCGTCTGTCTGGCAAACGCTTTTATCCGGCAGAACCCCGCCTGTGGGATACGCTGACGGTCGAAGCAACGGGCGATGGCATTACCGACGCCGCGATTTTGATGGTCTATGAAACGCGCGTGCGGCCGGAGGGCAAGCGCTATGCGCCTTGGGTCGAAGGCCAGTGGGCCAAGGTCTGCCGGGCGTTGGATGCACTTGAAAGCCGGTGGATGGATCATTTGACTGGCCCTTTGGATATGGGGCAGATATCCATTGCCTGCACACTGGGCTATCTTGATTTTCGGCACGGCGCGCGGGCATGGCG
>JACMNW010000290.1 GCA_014378345.1 Pseudorhodobacter sp.
AAGTTAGCGGTTTGGAGGGTAAGGTTGTGATAGCATGGTCCTGCAATCGGGGGAGGATGGACTATGAGCCATGTGACAATCCTTGTTGGCACGACCAAAGGCGTGTTTTTGATAGATGGCTCGTCTGATCGCCGAAACTGGTCCCTGCGCGGGCCGTTCTGTGGCGGATGGCCGATCAATCACGTTGTTGGCGATCCGAAAACGGGCACGATCTGGGCCGCAGGCGGTGACGATTGGCATGGTGGGGGCGTCTGGCGGTCGGATGATGGTGGTGAAAACTGGGCACTGACAAAGCTGTCGAATGGTCAGTGGGACGCAATGCTGACGAAAGACCCTGCCTTTGCCGCTCATATCGGGATGGCCCCTTCGCCGCCCGCACCCTTCACGGGGGATATCACGGCGATCTGGTCACTGGGCCAGTCCGGCGATACACTTTACGCTGGGGCCAAACCTGCCACGCTGTATTCCAGCACAGATCAGGGGGAGAATTGGGCGAAGGTGCAGGCGCTATCTGACCACCCTTCGCGCGATAGCTGGGAGCCGGGTGCAGCCGGGTTGGTTTTGCACAGTATCGTAACCGATCCGGGCAATGCGGCAAATCTTTGGGTCGGCATTTCTGCCGCAGGGGTTTTTGGTACGGAAGATGGCGGCAGGTCAATGGACAGGCGCAACCGGATGTCCAATACAGGGCAAGACCACGATCATGCCCATGCGGCCCCGCAAGGCGAGGGTGGCGGTCATGAGACGGGTCTTTGCGTGCATAACATTGTGCGGGCATCGGCGGGCGCGTCTGATCTGATGTACCAACAAAACCATCACGGTGTGTTCCGCAGCCCTGATGGGGGCCGAAGTTGGGATGAGATGACAGATGGCCTGCCATCAACCTTTGGGTTTCCGATTGCAGTACATCCAGCAGACCCTCGCACGATTTGGGTATTCCCGCTGAACGGTGATACCCAAGGCCGGTTTCCGCCGGAGGCATCAGCGGCCATCTGGCGGTCGCGCACTGGCGGGTCGGCGTGGGAGAGGTTGCAAAACGGGCTGCCAGACAAAAACTGCTTTTTCACCGTCCTGCGCCAAGCCTTGGCGGTGGACAAGGAAAAATCGGCCGGTGTTTATTTTGGCACCAACAGCGGATCAGTTTTTGCCAGCGCCGATGAAGGCGATAGCTGGGCCGAGGTGGCACGACATTTGCCGACAATTCTTTCGGTTGAAACGTTACAAAGGGCCTGAGTTCAGCCCTGCAACAACCGCCGCAGCAGCTGCAGATCATCCGACAGCTGGCTATCAGTGGCCATCAATTCTTCAATCTTGCGCACACCGTGCATAATGGTGGTGTGATCACGCCCACCAAAACGGCGGCCGATTTCTGGCAAGCTGCGCGGGGTTAGTTGCTTTGACAGATACATCGCAATCTGGCGGGGCCGCGCGATGGTGCGCACACGCTTTGGGCCGATCATATCAGACAGGCGTATGTTGTAATGCTCTGCCACCTTGCGCTGAATTTCCTCAATTGTGACCTTGCGGTCTGAGGCGCGCAGGATGTCAGCCAAACAGTCTTGCGCAAGGTCCAGTGTGATTTCACGGCCCACCAGGCTGGCAAAAGCGAACAAACGCATCAGCGCGCCTTCAAGCACGCGAACATTGGTGGTGATGCGGTGGGCCAAGAATTCAACAACGCCGTCGGCAAGAACCAGACCACGATATTGTTGACGGTAAACTTCTGCCTTTTGCTGCATGATGCCAAGGCGCAGTTCATAGTCTGTCGGGTGAAGGTCCACGACCAGACCGCATTGCAAGCGCGATTTAATGCGTTCTTCAAGATCTTTAATCTCACCCGGCGCGCGGTCTGCAGAAATGATGATTTGTTTATTTTGGTCAACCAGCGCGTTGAAGGTATGGAAGAATTCTTCCTGCGTCGAATCCTTGCCCGCAATGAACTGCACATCATCGACCATCAATACATCAACCGACCGGAACAATTCCTTGAAATCCATGATCTGGCGTTCGCGCAGGGCCTGCACAAAGCGGTACATGAACTGTTCGGCAGACAGGTACAGCACGCGCAAATGCGGCTGACGCTGGTGAATTTCATGCGCAATGGCATGCACCAGGTGGGTTTTTCCCAAGCCAACGCCGCCATACAAGAAAAGGGGGTTGAAAGACACTGGCCCGCCTTCGGCCACCCGGCGTGCGGCGGCATTGGCCAGTTCATTCGGTTTACCAACAACGAAAGTATCAAACGTGAAGCGCGCATCAAGTGGCGCTCCAAGGACTTCGTCTTGCCCAGAGCTGCGGGCTTTTGCCGGGCCGCCAGTCGCAGGTTTTGCCGCTGTTTTCTGTGGTGCGGATGCCGTCGAGGTAAGCCCAGCTACAAATTCCAAACGTTCAACGGCGGCACCTGCATCATTCATGTGCAGCTGAATTTGATCTGCGTAGTTACGAGACACCCAGTTGCCATGAAAATGGGATGGCACTTCAAAGGATGCCACACCATTTTTCAGCTGGGTAAGCCGCAGGGGTTCGATCCATGTTGCATAGTTGTTCTTGCCGATACGCTTGAGCAATTCTTGCTGCACACGTCCCCAAGTTTCGTTCGTCATGGTCTTTGTCCGCCCCCGAACACGATATCCGGCAAAACCGGCCGTGCTGTTATTCTTTTCAAAGTCTACTTAACTTTGCCCAGGTGTTGCTGTGAAAAACCGTACACCGCGCCAGCAACCTGCAGGCACGTGATCTTCGGTTCAGCACAACACAAAAGACAAATCGCATCCAAAACCGCAGGGCAGACCCGCAAGTTTCGGCGAACCAGCATCTGGCACACTTGCGCATACCAATAGTCAGTTCGAAAACCGCAAATCATAAATCATGATCCGTTTTTAGCGTTTGGCAGCGCTGGACCTTGGACTTACGTTTTGCGACCGCGTGATGTCCCCCAAGACAAAGTGAATCGCTTCATCACGCTAGCAAGTGGTTTGCCCCTACCGCAACCGAACAGTTTGCTTGACACGGCTTTGGTCTAGCGAATCTTTTTGGTTGTGCAAAATGGCAACGTCAGGCGTGCCCGAATGGCAAAATGCAAAAGGACGCAGCCTTTTCAGGTGCGTCCAAATAAAATACATTTACGGCAGATGATCAGGCAGCAGGCGCTGCAAGACCCCGAACACGCAATGTCAGGCGCGACATCTTTCGCGCAACCGTATTCTTGTGCAAAACACCCTTGGTGATGCCACGTGCCAATTCAGGTTGTGCCAGCTTCAGGGCCACTGCGGCAGCATCCTGGTTTCCAGCAGAGAGCGCTTCTTCAACCTTGCGCAAGAAGGTACGAATCCGCGAACGACGCGCTTTGTTAATGTCAGCACGGGCCTCGGACTGGCGGGCGCGTTTCTTGGACTGGGTGCTATTGGCCATTGATGTCGGCTTTCGTTTCTAGGCTTGCATGAATTCTGAAGTCGGGTCTTTAAGGGCGACTCGGGTACAAGTCAACCGGGCACAGCCGTTTAGCGGCGTTCATTTGTCATGAAATTGCGGTTGCCGCTTTTCAACAAAGGCAGCCATGCCTTCCTTTTGGTCTTCTGTCGCGAACATTGCGTGAAAAAGCCGACGTTCAAACAACAATCCCTCGCGCAACGGCACTTCCTGAGCGCGATTTACGGCCTCTTTCACGGCCATCACAGCCACCGCAGATTTTTGCGCAATTTTACTTGCG
>JACMNW010000291.1 GCA_014378345.1 Pseudorhodobacter sp.
AAAAGTTATCAACCACAATCGCCACGTCGTCGGATTTGTTGAACACCATGTTGGTGAAAGACGACGACAGGCCGTTATGCCAGAAGCCGCCATCGCCAATAATCGAGACCGGGCGGCGTTCCCCCCCGCCATCAAACGCGCCATTGGCGGCGGGGCCAAGGCCAAAGCCCATGGTGGCACCGCCGATTTCAAACGGTGGCAGGGCCGCGAACAAATGGCAGCCGATATCTGCGCTGATCTGGTGTTTGCCCAGTTCCTTTTCCACCAACTTCATCGCGGCGAAAATAGGCCGTTCCGGGCAACCCGTGCAAAACCCCGGCGGGCGGATCGGCACGGTTTTTGACAGGTCAGGAATGGCCGGGCCGTCATAATTCGGCGCACGCACCTGCCCCGGCAGCATCTGCGGGGCGGCAGCTTTCAGAAACGCCGTCACACCGTTCAGCATCACCTGTCCGGTATATTCCCCCGCCATCGGCAACACGCCTTTGCCGTAAAGTTTCACTTGGGAACCGGCACGGTACAGATACGATCCAAGCTGTTGTTCGATAAATTCTGGTTGGCCCTCTTCAACCACCAGCACCGCCTCTTTGCCATCGCAAAATGCCAAAAACTCCGATGATATCAGCGGATAGGTCACGTTCAATACATACAGCGGCACCTCGGTATCGCCGTAGATATTGGCCAGCCCAAGACGTTGCAACGCGCGGATCACGCCGTTGTACATGCCGCCTTGCACCACGATGCCGATGGGTGCGCTGGCGGGGCCGAACTGTTCGTTCAGGGCGTGGTCGATGATGAACTTTTCCGCCGCAGGCCAGCGGTTCTTCACCTTATCCTGTTCATGCACATACGACATCGGCGGCAGCACAACGCGGGCGAAATCGGACCGCGGGTTTGACAAAGCGTCTTTGACCGACAGCGTGGGCCGCTGATTTTCCCGCGTCTCAAACGACCCCGTCACATGGCACGACCTGATCCGCATCATCAGCATGACGGGGCTATTGCTGGCCTCTGACAGCGCAAAGCCATCGCCCACCGCCTTCACGATGCTGGGCAAATTTGGCCGGGGATCCAGCATCCAGAACTGTGATTTCATCGCGAATGCGTGGCTGCGTTCCTGCATGATGGACGAGCCTTCGCCGTAATCCTCGCCCAAGATCACCAAGGCCCCCCCGGTCACCCCCGATGACGACAGGTTCGCAAGCGCATCCGACGCCACATTAACCCCCACCGGCCCTTTGAACGTCACCGCACCGCGAATGGGATAATGCACCGATGCTGCCAGCATCGCCGCAGCCGCCGCCTCGTTCGCATTTGCTTCAAACCGCACGCCAAGCTCGCCCAGCAAATCCTGCGCGTCCGCCAGCACATCCATCAAATGCGAAATTGGCGCGCCCTGATAGCCGCCGACATAGCCCACGCCGTTTTCCAGCAGAGCCTTGGTGATGGCGAGGATGCCTTCGCCGGTAAAGGTCTGCCCCGCACCAAGCCGCAAATGTTCCACTTCCGCTTTGAAAGACCGTTCTGCCATGGCTAAATCTCATGCTTGCGAATGTTGATCAGCATCTTTTGCAAGGTGCCGACGAAGGCTGTGCGCTCGGCGTCAGAAATGCCGCGAAACATGCGGGCATAGGTGGCGGCCATATGCGGCCATAGCGCCTCGAACGCCGCACGCCCGCTGTCGGTAATATACACCCGCGTGGCGCGGCTGTCATTGGCATCGGCCTCACGGCGCACAAGACCGTCAGTCACCAACTGATCCAGCGCGCGGCTAAGGGTCGATTGCTCCACAATCGCATAAACCGCCAATTCGCCAATCAGCGGGCCTTCGATCACCGACAGCACGGCCAAAGCCCGCATCTTCGGCGTGCTCAACCCAAGACCTGCCATTTCCTCGCGCAGGCTGGCGTTATAGCGCCCCATGATGCGGTTCATCAGGTACGGCGCGAAATTGAACAGGCCGATTTCGCCGAGCCGCGCGGAGGGGGGGGATGCTTGATCGTTCATGCGCCCAACCTTTTGGCGGCCAGATAGCCCGACCCACCGCCAAGACCGGGGCCGGGATGGGTGGATGCGCCGATGTGAAGAAACCCGCGCAAACCATTGGTGCCATTGGTCGAATGGGCAAAGGGCCGCCAGATGAAAAACTGGTCGATGCTGCATGCCCCGCCGTAAGGATCGCCGCCGACTAGGTTGATGTTCATCGCGGCCAGATCGGCAGGCGAATAGGCGCGGCGGGCGAGTTTGATTTTGTCGAACCCCCTGATATGGCGGGCAAGTATCGCTTCAATCCGGTCGGCAAAGGCTTCGCGCAAGCTTTCCGTCCACTCTGCCCCCGTTTCAATTTGCCCCGCCGCATCGCCCTTGATCACGCGCGGCGCATCAGGGATTTGCAGCCAAAGCACGGCTTTGCCCGGTGGGCAGCGGGACGCATCAAGCCTGTGCGGTTGACCCACGCAGATGGTGGGTTGCGCGGGCAACATGCCCCGCTCTGCCTCGTTCGCGGATTTTGACACCGAGTCTACCCCATCTGCCAAATGGATCAATGCCACATCCTGCAACCCCGGTGACAGCCATTCCGGGTTGGCATCCAGCGCGTAATGCAGCTGAAAATTGCCGCGCCCGTGGCGAAAGGTTTTCGCGGCAACTTGGTCTTCAGGCAGGTTTTCGCCCCGCAACAGCCGGTCCATCAACTGCCCCGGTGCCACCGATGCCAACACCGATTTCGCCGCAATCGTCTCACCGCCTACCAGCGTCACCCCAGTTACGCGGCCACCCACGGCATCAATCCGGTCGACATCCGCGCCAACCCGCAACTCTCCGCCATGTTCCTCGATCAGTGCGCGAAACGCCGCTACCGCCGCCCCTGCCCCGCCTTTGATCACCGGGGCTCCTGCCGCTTCCAAAGCAAAGGCCACCACTTTTCCCATTAGCGCGGAATAAGTGGCCTCTGGCGTCAACCCACAATGCAGCACCCAAGGGGCAAACAGTGCGCGCACCAGCGGGCTTTGATAGCTGTTTTCCAACCATCCCCGCGCGGGCATCAAGGCGGTGCCGAACCACGCCGCCAAGCCCCGCAAACCCCGTTTGCGCACTTGGCCAAACATCAGCTTTGCCGTCGGCCAAGACCACAAGGCCCCCCCCAGCAAGGCGAACAAAAACGGCGCGTCCCCCTCAATACCGCTCACATCGCGGCCATGCTGATCACCGTCCCCCACCGCCAGCGCATTGAACGCCGCGATATTCGTCGCCCGATTGGTGGTCAGCACCAGCGACGATCCATCTGGCCGCAGCACTGCCGTCGGATGCGCCGTATGGCAAAATTCTAACCCATGCCGGGCGAGGTCTGCCGACAGCGCAGCATGGGCAGGCGAGGTTAAAAACAGCACAAACGTCGCGGCCATCACATCATGCGTATACCCCGGCAGCGTCACCTCGGCAGTAAGCATACAGCCGCCAAGGCGGGCTTCCCGCTCCAGCACCAGCACACGATCACCCTTGCGCGCCAGCATGGCGGCGGCGACCAACGCGTTGATGCCGGACCCGATGATGATGTGATCATAGGCCACGCGTCAGGCCTTAGGCACCAAAGCCAGCGCCCGGATCGGCGAGCCGGTGCCGTTCTTGATCTTCAACGGTGCTGCGATCAGTATCGCGCCTTTCGCTGGCAGCTTGCCCAGATTGGCAAGGCTGGCCAGCCCGTAGCGGTTGGCCTTGTGCAGCAAGTTATGCGCAGGGTACGGCGGCGTCATGCCGCCCGCCTGCCCGGCATCTGTGCCGATGCATTGATTGCCCCAGCCGACGATGCCCTTCGACAGCAGATATTCGATGCAATCCACCGTCGGGCCGGGGGAATGCGGGCCGGTATCGTCGGCGTTCAGATACAGCGCCTCGTCATGGCTGCGCGTATCCCAATCAGACCGCAAGACCACCCATTCGCCGGGGTTGATGGCACCATGCTTGGCCTCCCACGCCTTCACCATTTCGGCAGACAGCAGAAAATCGGGATTCTTCGCGACCTCCGCCGAGCAATCAATCACGTTCACCGGGGCCACAAGGTTTTGCATGGGTATCGTATCGGTATAGCCATCGGCGTAATCGCGGCCGGTAATCCAATGATGCGGCGCATCAAAATGCGTGCCGGAATGTTCCCCCAGTTTCAGCCAGTTCCACGCCCAGAACGGCCCGTCCTGATCATACTCACTGATCCGGTGAATCTCGATCTTTGGGGTGTCTTTGGCAAAATCCGGTGGTAACTTCAGCAGCGGTGTATCGGGGCCAAGCGTACCCGAACAATCCACCACTTCAATGCCGCCCGACAGCAGCATGGCACCCAAGCTTTGCAACACATTCGCAGCGGTCATGTCTCTCTCCCTCACGGTGCGCCGTATGCACGGATAAAGCACGCGCAAAGCACAGATTGCATATCAAATAATACTAGACAGATTTATATGCATTTGCAAATATCCATGCGTCAAGGGGTTGTTCGGATGACAGCAGAATTTGATGCGGTGCTGATCGGTGCGGGGCATAATACGCTTGCCGCGGCACTGCATCTGTCTGCGAAGGGCTGGAAGGTCGGCGTCTTTGAACAGGCGGGCGTTGCAGGCGGTGCGGTGAAAACCGGCGAATACACCCTGCCCGGATTTCGGCATGATTGGGGGGCAATGAACCTGTCATTGTTCGCAGGATCCGCGTTTTTCAAGGCATATGGGCCGGAATTGGTGCAGCATGGGTTGGAATTTGTGCCTGTTGCCAAACCCTTTGCATCCGCCTTTCCAGATGGCACATGGCTTGGCGTTTCAACCGACGCCGCCGCCACTCGCGCCGGAATTGCCGCGATTTCACAAAGTGATGCCGACACGTGGGCCCGTATGACCGCAGGCTTCGGCACCCAAGCCCCTGCGATCTTTGGCCTTTTGGGCAGCCCGATGAAATTCCGTGCGCTTGCATATTTCATGTTTAAAACACTTCGCGCCAAAGGAATTAAAGACTCGTTAACCTTTGCCCGCTTTTTAACCCTGTCCCCCCGGCAATTCTTGACCGAAAATTTCACGTCCAACCACGTTCGGGCGATGCTTGGGGCATGGGGGATGCACCTCGATTTTGCCCCCGATATCGCAGGCGGCGCGGTGTTTCCCTATCTGGAAGGCATGGCTGGGCAAGCGTTTGGCATGGTGCTGGGCCGGGGAGGTGCAGATACCATTATCCGGGCCATGGTACGGGCGATAAAGGCGCGCGGCGGGGTGGTGGAAACCGGGGTCTCGGTGGCGCGCATTCTCCATGAAGGCGGCAAGGCGACGGGTATTGCGCTAAAAGATGGCCGGGTGATTAGGGCAAAGCGAGCCGTGATTGCCGGTGTTGCCCCTCGTGCATTGACCAATCTTACCGGGGGTATGACACCCGAATTTGACAATGCACTGGCCCGTTTTTCCCACGCGCCGGGCACGATGATGATCCACCTGGCGTTGGATGCTCTGCCCGATTGGGCAGCTGGGGAGGCGTTGAAATCATATGCTTACGTGCATCTGGCCCCCAGTTTGGATCAGATGGCACGAACCTATCAACAGGCGCAGGCAGGGCTTTTGCCGGATGAGCCGGTAATTGTTGCGGGCCAACCCACTGCCGTTGATCCCTCGCGGGCGCCGCATGGCAAGCATGTCTTATGGCTACAGGTGCGCATGGTTCCGGGCACGATTTTGGGCGATGCGAAGGGTGAGATTTCGGCAACCAGCTGGAGCGATGCGGCAGAGCCGTTTGCAAACCGCGCGCTGGATATTCTTGAACGCTACGCCCCCGGAACCCGTGCTAAAATCCTTGGCCAGCGCATCGTATCCCCCGCCGACCTAGAGGCAGACAACCCAAACCTGGTGGGCGGTGATCAGCTTTGTGGCAGCCACCATCTGCACCAGCATTTCCTTTTCCGCCCCGTCCTTGGCCATGCGGACGGGTCTACCCCGATCAAGCATCTGCACCTGACCGGAGCCGCCGTCTGGCCCGGTGCAGGAACGGGTGCCGGACCGGGGTTTCTTCTTGCCCAACGTCTTTCCAAATAACGCAAAACAACCAAAAGGGATTATCATCATGCAGCTAAATCGACGCTCACTTCTGCAGTTTTCCGCCGCTTCTGCGGCCCTTGGTCTGGCAGGTTTACCCGCCCGCGCGCAAACGATTGACGAATTGGTCATCGCCTATAACGTCAATCTGCCAAGCTGGGACCCGACCGTTGGGCCATCGGCGGTAAATCCAACGATTCAAGGGCTTTACCAGTCGGTCTTCGATCAGTTTATTTTGCAACAGCCCGACCTGAAACCAGCCCCGGGTTTGCTGACAGACTGGGGCTGGAATGACGACAAGACCAAGGTTTCGATGACCGTGCGCGACGGCGTGACCTGGCACGACGGCAGTCCGTTTACCGCCGAAGATGTGGCGTGGAGCTTGACCCGTGCTGCGGATGAAAAAACCGGGAACCCTATTCAATTCATCTGGTCCACGCTGGCCAACATCAAGGCTGAAGGCAACGTTGTGACCGCCGATGTCGCGCGGTTTGAGCCTACAATTTTCAAATGGATGTATTTTCTGACCGGCTATGTGCTGCCGAAGGCCTACTACGAAAAAGTGGGTGCAGAAGGCTTTGAAGCAGCCCCGATTGGCACCGGCCCGTATATGGTGGACAAGTTTGAACGCAACGCGTTCGTGCGCCTGAAGGCCAATGCAAACTATTGGGGCGGCAAGCCGGATTTTGACACAGTGACGATCAAGTTTGTCACCGACGCCGCCGCCCGTGTGGCCGAAATTGAAAGCGGTGCGTCGCATGTGACGCTTGAGATGCCGTATGAGGAATACGACCGCCTGAAGGGCACAATGAACGGGGTGGCAGCACCCATTTCCGACATTGGCATGATCTTCCTGAATGATATTGAAGCTATGACAGACCCGAATGTGCGCAAGGCGGCAGCGCATGCCATTGATAAGCAGACGATTATTGACAGGCTTTTGTCTGGCTACGGGGTGAAGATCGACACGTTGGAGACGCCGCAATATGATGCTTACGATGCGTCTATAACTGTGCC
>JACMNW010000029.1 GCA_014378345.1 Pseudorhodobacter sp.
ACGTTCCAGACGCCAAAACCTTCTTGGCCTATGTCGCGTCAGCAGAAGCACAGACAAAGCTGAACTCCGCTTTGGGCCAATTGCCAACCAACAAGAACGCCACCGTTGACGCGGCTGATCCGTTCATCTCGGCTGGCTTTGAATCGCTGTCCTCGGCTTATGCACTGGCGCAATTCTTCGACCGTGACGCGCCTGCCGAAATGGCAAAGGCCGGCATGGAAGGGTTCCAGGAATTCATGGTCAAGCCAGAGCGCCTGCCAGAAATTCTGGACCGTCTCGAAAAAGTACGCGGCACAGCGTATAAGTAAACACGACCCCGAGCGCGCCCTCACCGGCGCGCTCATGGCCTGACGCTCCGCGGTTTCGGCTTCGGGGCGTTTTTTCTAACCAGCGCAATTTTACCCGGGGGGGTCTGATGTCCGCCTATTGGAAAACCAACCAACGCCGCCTTGCCCCGTGGCTGTTTCTTGCTCCCGGCATGATCATGTTCGCCGTCTATGTGATCATCCCGATCTTTCAATCCATGTGGCTTTCGTTCTACGACTGGGATGGCCTGGGTGCCAAAACCTGGATAGGCACAGCCAATTACGTTGAGCTGTTCGATGACGAAGCCTTCACTAAATCCCTTAAAAACAATGTCCTTTGGCTGGTCCTGTTCATGCTGGCCGTGCCCATTGGCCTGTTTATGGCGATTTTCCTGAACCAAACCGTACGCGGCATTCGCATCTACAAATCGCTGTTCTTCTTTCCGTTCGTCATCAGCCAAGTCGTGGTCGGCCTGATTTTTTCTTGGTTCTACGCGCCGAATTTTGGCCTGTTGTATCAGGTGATCGAATTTTTCACCGGCACAGGCATCGCCGTTCTGGCTGATGAAGATTATGTCAACTACGGCATCATCGCCGCAGGCCTTTGGCCGCAAATCGCCTATGTGATGATCCTGTATCTAACCGGCCTGAACAACGTCGCCGCTGATCAAATCGAGGCCGCCCGTCTTGATGGTGCCAAGGGCTGGAAGATGCTGTGGTACGTCATCATTCCGCAACTGCGCCCCGCCACATTCATCGCCGTGGTCGTCACCGTAATTGGCGCGCTTCGGTCGTTCGACCTTGTCTCGGTGATGACAACTGGCGGACCCTACGGATCGTCGCGCGTGCTGTCTTACTACATGTACGAACAGGCCCTGTCAGAATACGGCTACCGTATGGGCTACGGCGCTGCCATCGCTGTGGTGCTTTTCGCCATCATGATGATTTTCATCTCGGGCTTCATCTGGAAGATGTGGCGCGACGAAACGGAGCGTTGAATTATGTTTCCCCGTCCTATCGAGCAAACCTCGCGCTCTACACAAATCATGTACAAAGTGGCGCTGCCGATCGCATTGTTCATCTGGCTGTTCCCACTTTTGGGCGTGGCGCTGACGTCACTTCGGCCGGCGTCAGACCTCGCCCAAGGCAACTACTTTGGTATGCCGTCGTCGATTGCCTTTGAAAACTACGCCGATGTGTTTCGCAATTCGGCCATCGGCCAATATATCCTAAATTCGTTCAAGCTGACGATCCCGGTCGTCATCGGCGTTGTCGCCCTGTCCACGATGACCGGCTTCGCGCTTGGGATCTACAAATTCCGTGGCTGCATGGCGGTCTTCTTTATTTTCGTTGCGGGCAACTTTGTGCCGTTCCAGATACTGATGGTTCCTGTCCGCGACATGACCGTCAACCTTGGCCTGATCAATACCACGGCCGGCCTTGGCCTGTTTCACATCGCCTTTCAGACCGGATTCTGTACCCTGTTCATGCGCAACTTCATCAAAGGCCTGCCGTTCGAACTGATTGAAGCCGCCCGCGTTGAAGGTGTGTCTGAAATCAAGATTTTCTGGTACATCGTCGTCCCCTTGATGCGCCCCGCCATTGCCGCCCTGTCGGTTCTGGTCTTCACCTTCATCTGGAACGAATATTTCTGGGCCACAGTGCTGACCACCTCTGCCAGCATTCAACCCGTCACCGCGGGTCTTAACTCGCTGAACGGTCAGTATGTGGCGCAGTGGCAGCTTGTTTCTGCAGGCTCCATCATCGCTGCATTGCCACCTGTTTTGATGTTTTTTCTGATGCAAAAGCATTTCATCGCGGGCCTGACTATGGGAGCTGTAAAGTGACCACCTACCGCTTAGATGCGGGGGCCCAGACCTTGGCCCTCGCAGTCACCACCGGCCTGCCCGAAGTGGTTTATTGGGGTGCCCGCCTTCCCGATACGGAAAACTTGGATGCTATCGCCTCCGCGTCTTTGAACGATCTGACGGGCGGCATGATAGACGCGCTTCCCGCCCTGTCGCTTACCCCCGAAGCTGGCCGCGCTTTCCAAGGCCAGCCTGGTCTCGTGTTATCAGATGTGAACGGCACCCCCTTGCTTCCCGCGTTCCAAATCGACCACGTGGACGCCGCCTCAAACCACCTGTGCTTTATCAGCCGCGCAGATGGCCTGACCCAAACCCACAACATCCGCGCGTCAGAGTCCGGCATCCTGACCCTGCAAACCGAAATCACATCCGACACGCCGATCCGTATCCAATGGCTCGCCGCCCCGGCCCTGCCTGCACCACAGCGCAGCGATGAAATGATCGACGTTTCCGGCAAATGGATCCGCGAATTTGCCCTGAACCATGTCGCATGGACCCCCGGCATCCGCATGCGCGAAAGCCGCACAGGCCGCTCCGGACACGAACACCCGCCTTATCTGATCCTGCCCGAATCCGGCTGCACTAATACCCAAGGCACGGCATACGCCCTGCATTACGGCTGGTCCGGCGGTCACCGGATGGTTGCCGAAGAACTGCCCGATGGCCGCCGCCAAGTGCAATTCGGCCATGCCTCAGGCGCGGAAACCGAACCGGGTACGCATTTCCAAACCGCCCCGCTTTACGCCGTATTCTCCACCACAGGCCTGAACGGTATCGGCACCGCGTTCCAACGCCATATGCGGGAAGACGTGGTGCAATGGGTTGAACCCGCCAAACCCCGCCCGGTGCATTATAACTGCTGGGAAGCCGTCTATTTCAACCATACGCTCGCAGGCCTGACCGCCCTAGCTGACAAAGCCGCCGACCTTGGTGCCGAACGTTTCGTGCTGGATGACGGCTGGTTCGGCCACCGCGACAATGACCTCACGTCGCTTGGCGATTGGACAATTGACCCCAACAAATGGCCGGGCGGCCTGCACCCGCTGATCACTCATGTCCACAAGCTCGGCATGTCTTTCGGCCTTTGGTTTGAGCCGGAAATGGTCAACCCCGACAGCGACCTGTTCCGTGCGCACCCCGACTGGATGCTTGGCCCCCGTGATCAAACGCCCGGACGCCACCAAATGGTGCTGAACCTGGCCTTGCCAGATGTACAAGACACCCTTTTCAACCAAATCTCGGCTATCCTCACCGAATATCCCATCGACTACATCAAATGGGATCACAACCGTTTGCTGCCGCTCGTCGATGCCGCCCAAACCCGTGGCGTTTATGCCCTGCTCAAACGCCTCCGCGCGGCCCACCCCGGCGTGGAACTCGAATCCTGCGCCTCGGGTGGTGGTCGCATAGACGCGGGTATCTTAGCCTATACCCACCGCGTCTGGCTGTCTGACAGCAACGACGCGCTGGAACGGTTGCGGATACAGCATGACGCCGCCTTGTTCCTGCCCGTCGCCATCACCGGCAGCCATGTCGGCCCGCGCAAATCGCACACGTCGGGCCGTATCCTTTCGATGTCCTTCCGCGCCCACGTCGCCGCCCAACGCCATATGGGATTTGAGATGGACCTGAATGAACTGACCGAGGATGAGGCCACAACCCTGAAATCCGTCACCGCATGGTGGAAAGACAACCGCCACTGGACGATGACCGCCGATATCCTGCGCCTCGATGCAGCCGATCCCGCCGTCACCGCCGAAATGCTGCTTGCTGCTGACGGAAGCCGTTTCATCCTCACCGCAGGCCAATCCGAAACGAGCATCCAGATCCTCCCCCGCCCTTTGCGCCTGACCGGGCTGGATCCCGCCGCCAGATACAAAATTACCCTTAAAAACCCTGAAGACGCCGCCAGGCAAAGCCGCGGCCCCAACGCCCTGAAAACGGCTCCGCTCACCCTGTCCGGCCAATATCTGATGACCCAAGGCATAAGCCTGCCCGCTCAGTGGCCCGCCACCATTTTCATCGTCGAAGGCACCAGACTTTAGGCTTCTTTTTCGCAAAAATACTCCCGCCGGAGGCACCGACGTTATGATCAACGACGAAAATAACAAGACCCGCCGCAATCGTGCTTGGTATGGCAAGCTTGATAAAGATGGCTTCATCCACCGCTCCTGGATGAAAAATCAAGGCTTCCCTGACCATGTCTTCGATGGCCGCCCCATCATCGGCATCTGCAATACATGGTCCGAACTTTCCCCCTGCAATTCCGGCCTGCGCGAGCTCGCCGAAGGCGTCAAACGCGGCGTGTGGGAGGCAGGCGGTTTCCCGGTCGAATTCCCCGTCACTTCGCTTGGCGAAGCGCAGATGAAACCCACCGCCATGCTGTTTCGCAACCTGCTGGCGATGGATGTCGAAGAATGCATCCGCGCCTACGGGATCGACGGCGTGGTCCTGCTGGGCGGTTGCGATAAAACCACACCCGGCCAACTTATGGGCGCAGCCTCAGTTGACTTTCCCGCCATCGTCGTTTCCTCCGGCCCCATGCTGAACGGCAAATGGCAGGGCCGCGATATCGGCTCTGGTACCGATGTGTGGAAATTTTCGGAAAGCGTGCGCGCGGGCGATATGACGCTGAAAGATTTCATGGCCGCCGAATCCGGCATGTCCCGTTCCAAAGGTGTGTGCATGACCATGGGCACGGCATCGACTATGGCGTCGCTGGTCGAGGCGCTGGGCATGTCACTCCCCACCAACGCAGCCCTTCCCGCCGTCGATGCCCGCCGCATGGCACTGGCGCATATGACCGGCATTCGCATCGTGGAAATGGTCGAAGAAGACCTGCGCCCCAGTCACATCCTGACCCGAACCGCGTTCGAAAACGCCATCCTCGCCAATGCCGCCGTCGGCGGTTCCACCAACGCCGTGATCCACCTTTTGGCCATCGCAGGCCGCGTCGGGGTCGAACTCACCCTGAAAGATTTCGAACTTGGCTCCGACATCCCCCTGCTGGTCAACTGCATGCCGTCCGGCAAATATCTGATGGAAGATTTCGCCTATGCCGGTGGCATGCCCGTCGTCCTGAAGGAACTGGGCACACACCTTCGTCCCGCCAAAACCGTGATGGGCAAAGATATTTCAGACTACGCCAACGGCGCAGAAAACTGGAACGAAGACGTCATCCGCCCCTTCAGCAACCCGCTAAAACCCGCCGCAGGCATCCGCGTGCTGAAAGGTAACCTCGCGCCGGATGGTGCCATCGTCAAACCCTCTGCTGCCACGCCCGCCCTTCTGGAACACGTAGGCCCCGCCCACGTCTTTGGGTCGATCGAAGATATGAAAGCCAACATCGACACCGATGATCTGCCCGTTACCCCAAATACCATTCTCATTCT